>CANBLA010000133.1 GCA_947369305.1 uncultured Clostridia bacterium | reverse complement strand
AGGACTTTTTCTTTACTGTTTTGAGGTAATCAAGAGGAATAAAGAATAAGAATGTTGCATTGAACAAAAAAATATTGACATACGTGCATACTGCATGATAATGTATACGTGTAAAGTGTATGTATGAGGAGGTGCAAGATTGCCACGTAATAAATATCCTGAAGAAACTATTCAAAAAATTTTAGATGCTTCTTTAAAATTGTTTTTAGAAAAAGGTTATGAAGAAACAACAGTATTAGACATTATAGCAGAAATGGGAGGCTTAACAAGAGGTGCTTTTTATCATCACTTTAAGTCCAAAGAGGAAGTATTTGAAGCGTTATGCGAAAAACTTTTTGATGAAATAAATCCTTTTGAAAAGGCAAAACAACATAAAGAGCTAAATGGTTTAGAAAAACTAAAATTTGTTATGAAGACATCTTTTGATGATACAGAACACCATAAATTAAGCATTGCTTCTATGCAGCTTATGGAAAGTCCTGCTTTTTTAAAGAAATTGATAGAAAGTAACAAAGAGCTAGTTCCTATGTATCAAGAACTAATAGAAGAAGGAATAAAAGACGGTTCTATACAAACAAAACATTCAAGACTATTAGCAGAGTTATTTGTCCTTTTAACTAACTTTTGGTCAATACCCACCATATATATGGTGACAGAAGATGAAGCATGGGAAAAATTTTTAATGATTAAAAAAATCATGGATAATTTGGGGCTTCCGATAATTGATGATGAAGTAGTTAGATTATGTAAGGAAAACGCTTAGCAAAAATAAGATTGTCGAAAGGCAATTTTATTTTTAGAATTATACATACATACACCATATATAATTATGATTAAGGAGGATTTTATGAAAATATACATGAAACAAAACAAGGTATTACTTCTTTTCACTATTTTAACAAGCATAATTGCTTCCCTAGGGTATGTATTTATGGCTGTACTCTTACAGAAATTATTAGACATAGCTGTGGAAAAGAGTATGCAACAATTTATTCCAATGGTTTTGTTCTCCATTTTTTATTTTGTTATGCTGGGAATTTTTCTATATCTTCAATCCTTGCTTAGCAAAAGGATTACTTGCAAAATCATTAAGCAAATTCGAACTGATGTATTTAAAGGGATAGTTAGTCAAAGTATGGGAGATTTCGGAAAAAGGAATACTGCCGATTATCTATCCATTATTACAAATGACGTAAAAATGATAGAAGATAACTTTTTACTCCCATTCTTTGAAGTAGTTCAATATACTGTTATTTTTATTTCTTCCTTTGTATTGATGATTTATTTTGATGTTATTGTAACTATCGTTGTATTTGTTGCAATTACTTTGATGTTTCTTGTTCCAAGTCTATTAGGTAAAGAGTTGGAAAAAAGGCAAAATACACTTTCTTCACAATTAGCAGATTTTACAACCAAATTAAAAGATATTTTATCTGGATTTGAAATTATTAAATCTTATTCGATGAAACAATATGTAATACAAAAATTCGATAAAGAAAATAGTGATACAATCCATACTAAATATAGTGTTGACAAATTATTTGCATTGAATGAGGGCTTATCTTCCTTTCTTGCACTCATGGTTCAAATAGTTGTTCTGTTTCTATCTGCCTATTTTATCATTACAGAGCGTATAACTGTGGGAACTCTGTTGGGTATGGTACAAGTAAGCAGTAATCTAGCTAATCCGTTGATTATGATATTTACGAATATACCAAAAATCAAAAGCATACAACCGATTATAGAAAAGCTTACAGTATTATCCAAATATGAATTGAATGAAGTACCAAAAAAGCAGTCAGCTACATTTAACAGCGTTGTTTCCATCAGCAATTTATCTTTTGCTTATGAGAAACAAAACAGAGTTTTAGACAAGATAAATCTTCATATTGAAAAAGGAAAAAAATATGTAATCGTAGGAAAAAGTGGTTGTGGGAAAACAACCTTAGTGAAACTCTTGGCTGGATATTACACCGAATATAGCGGAAAAATCCTTTATGACAATACCGACTTAAATATGATGAATGAAAATGATATTGTTCAACTATCTTCTATCATTCACCAAAATATCTATATGTTTAATGAGAGTGTCTACGATAATATTTGCCTACATGAAGACTATTCCAAAGAGTCCATAGATAAGGCTGTAAAAGCCAGTGGTTTAAATGACGTTATCGAAAAACTTCCAGAGGGGTTACTCTATGAAGCAGGAGAAAACGGCTCTAATCTTTCAGGAGGACAAAAGCAAAGGATTGCAGTAGCACGTGCTTTAATAAGAAACAAACCCATTCTGATATTAGATGAGGGTACTTCTGCTATTGATATGCAGACAGCCTATGACATTGAAAATCATTTGTTAAAGATAGAGGGCTTGACAATCATTACCATTACTCATAATTTGAAAAAAGAACTGTTAGAATTATACGATAATATTATTTATATGGAAAATGGAGAGATTATTGAACGAGGTACTTTTGAAGAACTTACAAGCGTACCGTCACGCTTTTTAAAATACCTTACAATAAAAAAAGAATAATGTAATAATGTGTTGCCCGTACAAACTATATGTTTTGTTCGGGCTTTTTTCATAGCACCACTCTTTTCTATATATCCTCTAAAACGGTATAAACGGTATTTAATATTTTCCGTTTATATATTTAGGCTTTTGCGGAAAGGGGGTGAGATTATGGGAACATCTTCTTTTGAGAAAGCTGTTTGTTTACAGTTTAATGCTTTGATGATGATTTTGATAAAAGGTACATTATCAAGCCACAGAAGACAAATTGCAAGACGTTCTAGGCATGAAATTTTGTTTTGTGAATTGTCTGAAATGAAACGTGTTGAACATGGCATAAACGATGAATATTTTTTTGATTTTACATCATTTCAAGTTTTGAATTTTACAATTCGTGTATCTAATGAAGAGCTGGGTATAGCTTTACAAGAATTGACAGAAAAACAGCGTACTGCTATCTTGTTACATTTCTTTCAAGGCATGTATGACAGAGAAATTTCAGAATTGTATCATGTATCACGTTCTGCTATTAACAGCAGACGGGATAGAGGACTAAAGAAATTACAGAAGTTATTAAACGAAAGGAAATAGAACAAATGAAAAAAAATTATGGTTATCCCTCTTATAACCTCATTTGCAAAGCGACCAGCGGAGATGAAAAGGCAATCAGAGAAATATTAGATTTTTATAACGCTTATATCTCCAAAGTATGCTTACGACCATGCTATCACGCAAATGGTGCTCTACTTATGCAAGTTGATGAAGAATTAAAAGGAGAAATCCATGCGGAAATGATGAAAGCTATCTTGAAGTTTGAAATCAGAGTAAAGTAGTCATTTAGCATGAACAAAGGGAGATACACAGCTTTCATGTGCTATCTCCCTTATCAGTTTTATTGTCATATCAAGGCTCATTCAATCGTGGTAAATTCGTGGTAAAATGAATGTTTTTGCAATTATGAAATTGCTTATAAGTATAGTGTTTATGCGGATAATTCAAAAACTTATATA
>CANBLA010000132.1 GCA_947369305.1 uncultured Clostridia bacterium | reverse complement strand
ATAAAATCCTGGTACATTAAAAATAGGATAACGGGTTGCTACAACAATATGTTTTGCTACTATTCTTCTTGATTTTCCGTCCACTTCTGCGAGAATAACAAATTTATCCCCTTGTTTTTCGTATTCTACGACTTTTGTATTTTCATAAATTTCTCCGCCATTTTCTAAAATGCATTTGGCAAGTCCCATCCCGTATTTTATGGGATGAAATTGTGCTTGATTTTCAAATTCGATGGCGCCTTCTATTTTTCCTAAAACTTCAATTTCATTGGTGAATTTTGCCTTGATTCCTAAGGATTTTACTGCTTCTACTTCGGTTTGTATTTCGTGCAATTTGGCACAATCCTTGGTAAAAACAAAGGCTTTTTTTCGCTTAAAATCACAATCAATGTTTTCGGTTTGAATGATTTTTTCGATATTTTCAATGGCTTTTTCATTTGCTTTCCAATACTTTTTGGCAAATTCTTTGTTTTGCGATTTGATCAAATAATCATAAAACAAATGATGTTGACTTGTAATTTTTCCAGTTGTTCCACCACTTGTTTTGGACATTATTTGGTCTTTTTCTAAAATGGCAACTTTCTTTCCTTCTTTGCTTAAATAATAGGCTGTGGAAATGCCTGTAATTCCTCCACCAATGACACAAATCTCTACTTCGATATTCCCTTCTAAACTTCTAAATTCTCGCTCATTTTCTCTGTTTTTTTGCCAAATAGAATGATTGTTTTCCATTTTCTTTATCTCCTTTTTTATATTTTTATTAGTATTGGCAAATATTAGAAATTTATGTATAAAAATTTCACAAACGTTTTTTCGGAAGAAAATTTGACTTTTTATGTAAAATGTAGTATAATAGAACTATATATTATATATAAAAAATAAAGAAAGGAGCCCACTTAGGGCAAGAAGAATTTATGTGTAGTAAAATTATATTACCAAAAATTGCAAATGTTTTGTATGTATCAAAAGATGCACCAGACTTTTTGGAACGGTTAATTATGGAAACACAAGATTTGGCAGGAGATTTATTTTATGCCGATCAAATCTGTCTGAAACTGACAGAAGCTTTATCTGTGACAAAAGATAGCGAAAAAGAGGACGCATTTTTAAGAAAAATGCGGGGCAAATGGTCAAAAGACATTTGGAAACTCTTGGTAGAAGCAGGAATTTTCTATGAATCAACTTTACGGAGAAAAGCTATAATTTCAATTCTGCAAAAAATGAATCGTTGTATGCGAGATGGAAAATCCATCAATTCAATACACGATTTAATGGGAGTAGAATTTATCATCTTAACACCTGGCGAATCTGATAATTCCCAAACCATCAAGCAACTCTATCTTGCCAGTAATATTATTCTGGATTACTTTTCTGATTCTAAGAAAAATGGCGAAAAACTCATGTTGTGCGACGCATCTCCTTTAAAAGATGTCTATCCTTTGGAAACAATGCTGGATAAGGATAAACGGTCAAAAATATTAGAAGAATTTGCTCAAATCAATCCTAATTGTTTTATTCCAAAACAAAGTGGATTATCTCCAGAATATTTAGGTTTTGTGAAAGACTATTACAGACAACCAAAAATTGAATCTTGTTATCAAGGAATTCAATTTGTGCTAAAAACGGAAAAAGGTGATTATTTTGAAATTCAAATAAAAACCCAGCCTGCTTTTGATTTTAAAAATATGATTGATAGTCCTGCGAATCACAAAATTTATCGACGTCATCAAAGCCAGAAAAAACGCCCCAAAACAACGCTTGAATTTGACTTGACTTTTGATCCGAAAAAAATTTGCCATATTAATGGATTTCGAACCGAACCTAAGCGGGATCGCTCTGGAATTCTCAGCCCCATCTGTTGGGATTTAAGAAAAAATACGCATCACTAATTTATGTTTATTTACCCACCCAAAAAGAAGTAAATTTCTTAGGGTGGGTTCTCTTTTAAAATACAAAAAATCACTAAAAATTAGTGATTTTTTGTATTTTGTTAGTCTCGATTATTATCTTGTACTGCATAATACCAAACCATTGCCACAATGACAATTGCTGCTACTGCTAAAATAATCCAAATCCATGTTGTTGTAGACATATTTCCTGTTGCAACATCATCAACAGATGTTCTAACAGCATTATAACCATTTGTAAATACATTGTTATCTGCGTTATTTCGTGTATTGTAATTATTGTAATTATTGTTATTATTATTTCTAGCATTTCTTGTATTTCCATCAACTCCATTCATTACGTCATCTGCTACATTTCGTACACTATCTCCTGCTTTATCTAAAGAATCTGTTATTTCTTCTCCCAAATTTACATTGGAATTTTCTCCAGCTGCAAAACATACTGAGCAACATAAACAAAGGATTATCATAGCAAAAGAAACAAATATTTTCTTTGCCATTTTTCAAACCTCCTAAATTGTAATCAAAGTTTTTTTAAACTTTATAGTTATATTTTGCATAATTCAAGGTACAAATATGCTAGAAAAATTTTTGTAATCTTCCTATTTTTGACTAATATTAATATTTTCCGATTTGATTTGTAATTCACGACAAACAATATTTTGAATCTGAGCAATCTGTTCTGCATTTAAACTACTTGTTTTCACAACAACACTTGCTTGATTGTTACTAACTAAAATTACCACATCTTCAAAATTTTTGTTTTTAATTAAATTTTCAGCAATCATGATAGCATTTTTTATGGTTGTTATGTTATTAATTTCTTGAATAGCAATAGCTTTCTGGTCATTTGCAATTTCGTTGCTATCTACCATTTTTTGGTAAGTTTCGAGCATTTGCGAATACATGGTTTCACGTTCTAGACGTGTGGCAGAAAAATATTGATCATTGTCTGTGTTGGTATTAGTTGGTGCTATTTGTGTATCGTCGTTTGGTACAATATCGGATTTGAGCACATTAGCATTTACCAATCTGGCATCACCTAGTGTATTTTCATCGATTTGATTTTCTATAGATGCCACTTCTATGGTTGGTTCATAATCGTAATTTAGATAGCCAATTCCAATTAAAGTAACCGCCACAATTACTAAAATGATATGTTTCATATTTTCTTTTTTCATACAATCCTTCCTTTCTAACTTTTCATTTCAAACACTTGAATTTTATGGGTTGATAATCCAGTTACAGCTTCAACTGCTGCAATAATATTGGTTTTAACATTGGTATTATTGGCTCCTTGTGCTGTTACAATGGCGCCTTCAATAGTTGGATTAATTGTTTTTCCGTGTGACTGGATTAGAATCTGAACCAGTTACTACACTTTTTTCGTTGTTTTCTGCTTCTATGGTTCTAGTTCCGCCAGAAGTATCGTTTTCCTCTGTTACACTTTTACTACTACTTTCATTATACATTGGAATTACTTGGCTACTTTGTGAATAAGTTACAAGCACGGAAACTTCTCCAACTCCGTCTATTTTGGATAAAATGGTTTCTAAGCGTTTTTCTAAATTATCAGAAATAACTTCACCAGAAGAGGTGGTTGCTAATTCTGCATTGGAGTGGTT
>CANBLA010000131.1 GCA_947369305.1 uncultured Clostridia bacterium | reverse complement strand
AATTCCCGGCACCTCTTTCGGATTTCTAACAATTCCTTGTTTTTCCGTCCTTTTTAAATGTTCTTCAATGACTTTTACACCTGCCTCATAAGCATACATTTTTGTTTCTGCCAAATTGGCTGTCGATTTTGAATGGGCTCTCCAATGGTATAAAATTTTCGGAATATGGACAATATTTTGCGTATTTTCTGTCGCTCTTAATACAAAATCAAAATCTTGTGCCCCATTGAATTGGTGGTTTAACATTCCAATTTTGTCTATTAAACTTTTTTGGAGGGCAACAAAATGCGTGATATAATTATTACATTCGAGGGTTTCTGGCGAAAAATCTGGTTTAAAATACGGCGAAAAACGCTCGGATTTTTCCGTTATTTTATCTTCATCCGAATACAAAAATTCGGCATCCGGATTTTCGTTGATGGCTTTTACGATTTCGTATAAAGCAAACGGCGCTAGAACATCATCATGATCGAGAAAGGCGATAAAATCACCGTCTGCCATCGCTAAGGCTTGGTTGGTATTTTCAGAAATTCCCTTGTTTTCTTCTAAAAAACAATATTTGATTTTACTACATCTTGAACAGACTTCCCAAATGGTTTCATTTTGTTTTTCGTTTCCATCGGCTAGACATAATTGCCAATTGGTATACGTTTGTTCAAAAACAGAATTCAAAAGTTCAAGGAAGAAATTTTCGTCAGTATTGTACATAGGCACAACAATACTGATTTTCGGCTGAATTTTAAATTCCTGTTTTTTTTGTAAGCTTAAGTCTTTTTCTTGTGGCTCATTTTGTGCAATCCAGTTTTGATAAGCTTTTTTTTGGAGTTGGTCATTTTGCTGATTGGGTTTAAAAATTTTCGTTATCACTTTTTGGATGGTTCTTAATATGCCATATTTTTTTACATGATACCATATTCTTTGTATTTTATATTTTATCATACACTTCCCCTTTACTTTTCATGATTAATTCTACATTTCTTCATGTGATAAACTTCCGTATCTAAACTCAAATTGATATTATAGTATGGGTCTCCTTTGTGCAAAAAATCTTGCCATCTTTCTTTAAAGGTATTAATTTCGCCTTGAAATCTCTTGATTTTCTCGGGTGTGTTTTCTTCGCCTCTACTTTTGGATTCATAATGAATGAATTCGACAAAGGGATTATATACGATTAAATAGCCTTTTTCGCGTATTTTCAAGCAAAAATCAACATCGTTAAAAGCAACTGCTAGTTTTTCGTCCATAAAGCCGACTTCTTCATAAATTTTTCTTGGTGTCATAAGACATGCTGCTGTTACAGCACTTAAGTTTTGTATCATGCTTTCTTCTGCAAAATAACCGTGTCCGTTTTTGGGAATACTTTTGAAACGGTTTCCTGCAACACCTCCTAATCCAACAATAATGCCAGCATGTTGAATGGTTTCATCGGGATAATATAATTTTACACCTACTGCTCCCACATCCTTTCTTTGGCAAAATCCTAACATGATTTCGAGCCAGTTTGGTGTTAATAATTCCGTATCATTATTGAGCTGAACAATGTAATCTCCTTTGCAGTTTCTAACTCCAAAATTAACAATACCAGAATAGTTAAATCCCACTTGTGGATACTTGACAATCTTGATTTTATCGTTCTTTTCTAATTCTTGATAATAGTCAAAAATCTCGTTTGTTTCACTATTATTCTCTACAATGATGATTTCGTAATTGGGATACATTGTTTTTTCTAAAACAGACTGAATGCAAACTTCCAACGTTTCTTTCCCATCTTTATTTGGAATAACAATCGAAATTTTAGGGTTGTCTTTGACTTTATAATCCGTTCGATAAATTCCATTGATGCAACCTTTGGAAACATTTCCTTCCAAACCAACTCTTTGCAGATGCGCTTCTAAAGCCTTGATTCCATTATCAAAAGCATAATTTTTAGCATCGCTGTTTTCCATGGCAGTAGAATCTTTGTGAACGCGCCAATGATATAAAATGCGAGGAATATGTTGAATATTCTCAGGTTTTACGATTTCGGACATGCGTAAAAATATGTCATAATCTTGTGCTCCGTCAAATTCGGCGCGAAATCCGCCAAGTTTTTCCATTAATTCTTTTTTAAAAACACTAAAATGACAAATATAATTTTGGCATCTTAAGGTGTCTGGTGCAAATTCTGGTTTGAAATAGGCATCTGAGCGATTACCATTTTGGTCGATTTTGTCTTCATCCGAATAAATGAATTCGGCATTTGGATGTTGGTTGATGGTTTTGACAATTTCGTATAAGGCATATTTGGCTAAGGTGTCGTCATGGTCGAGTAAACCGATATAGTCGCCTGTTGCCATTTGGATAGCTTCGTTTGAATTTTCGGAAATACCTTTTTTTTGGTTTAAAAATTGATATTGGATGCGTGGATCTTTCTGGATGATTTTCTGCAGTTTTTGGTTTTGCTTAGGACTGCCGTCACTTAGGCAAAGTTCCCAATTGGAATAGGTTTGCTTGATGACAGAATCGACTAATTCTTTTAGGAATTTTTCTTTGGTGTTGTACATAGGAACGATTAAACTGATTTTTGGCATGTTTTTGAATTTCTTTTTGGTTTGTGCTCTGATTTCCCAGTCACGGACTTCATTGGCATGAATCCAGTCGCCGTAATCACCATAGTTCACATCTCGCTCGCCTTTCAAAATGCGAATGAATTTGCGGGTTCCGACTGTTAGACATTTCCAAATGGTTTTGAAAATGCCATATTTTTTGATATAATATTTGATTTGGTTTTGGATGTGGTGAGTGTCGATCATTTTTTTCTCCTTATTCTATATTATAGGTTTTATCAATAATGTATTGTGGTCTATCTCGGCTTTCGTCGTAAATTCTGGCAATGTATTCGGACATAATCCAAATGGATAATAATTGAACACCAGCAAAAAACGTAACCGTTAGCATGATGGAAGTCCAGCCCGGCATTAAAGAATTCCATTTGAAGAGAAAGGATAACATGGCATATCCTAAAATGGCAAAGGAAAGAAGCAGAGAGATGATGCCAAGAATCCCAACTAATTTGAGCGGTTTGGTCGAAAAACTTAAAATTCCGTCGCCTGCCAGTTTTACCATTTTGCGAAATGGATATTTGGTTTTGCCAGCAAAACGTTCTTGTCTTTCATATTCGTATGGAATTTGTTGGTATCCAACCCAGCTAAATAGACCGCGTAGAAATTTATTGTGTTCTGGTAATAAGTTGATGGAATCTACGACTCTTCTGTCAACTAATCGAAAATCGCCTGTATCTTTGGGTATTTCCGTTTCTGATAAAGCATTTAATGTGCTATAAAATAGTTTGGCGGTGAGTAATTTGAAAATGGATTCGCCTTTTCTTTTTTTGCGTTTTCCATAAATGACATCATTTCCATTTTCCCACAAGCTTAACATTTCTGGAATGACTTCTGGTGGATCTTGCAAATCGGAATCGATAATGACAATGGCATCTCCTGTTACATATTTAAGCCCTGCTGTGACTGCTGCTTGATGCCCAAAGTTTCTGG
>CANBLA010000130.1 GCA_947369305.1 uncultured Clostridia bacterium | reverse complement strand
ATCTCTACGAATATTACGCACACTTACTTTTGATTCCTCTGCCATTTTCTTGATGTCTTTTACTAATTCTTTTCTTCTTTCCTCTGTTAATTCTGGAAAATTCAAACGAATAACTTTTCCATCATTATTTGGATTTAACCCAATATCAGATGCCAAAATGGCTTTTTCAATATCTTTTAACGTATTCATATCCCATGGTTGAATAACAATCATTCTTGCCTCTGGAACAGAAATTCCAGCCATTTGACTAATCGGTGTTGGCACTCCATAATATTCAACACTCACTTTATTTAATATGGCTGGATTTGCACGTCCAGCTCGCACTTCGGCAAAGTTTTCTGCTAATTTATCTAATGTTTTTTGCATTTTATCTTCTAATTCTTTCATACTATTTTCCTTTCTTTTTTAGCTTTATTTTTATTTTACAATGGTTCCAATTTTTTCCCCTTGTAAAATTTTGACAATATTTTCTGGTTCTCTAATAGCAAATACTTGTAATGGAATATGATTATCTTTACAAATAGATGTTGCTGTAGAATCCATAACTTTTAAATCTTTATTTAAAATATCCATATACGAAATTTCATCATATTTTACAGCTGAGTCATCCACTTTCGGATCAGCAGAATAAACTCCATCAATTGTTTTAGCAAGTAAAATCACTTCTGAATCCGTTTCTGCTGCTCGAAGTGCTGCTGCTGTATCCGTTGAGAAAAATGGATTTCCTGTTCCGCAAGCAAAAATAACAACTCTTCCTTTGCTTAAATGTTTCGCAGCTTTTCTTTTAATATAGGGTTCTGCAATTTGTCTCATCTCGATGGCAGTCTGTAAACGTGTATAAATTCCTCTTGCCTCTAAGGCATCCTGTAATGCCAAACCATTGATAGCTGTTGCTAACATTCCCATATAATCTGCTGTTGTTCGAACCATTTTATGCCCATTTCTAGCACCACGCCAGAAATTTCCTCCACCTACTACAATTGACATTTCAACTCCCATATCCAAAGCAATCTTAATTTGGTCACAAATTGCACCAACAACATCTGGGTCAATGCCATGCCCTAAATCACCTGACATTGCTTCTCCGCTTAATTTTAGTAACACTCTTTTATAGGCTAACATATCCAATTCTCCTTTTATTATATTTAATTTTTGTTATTGTATCACAAATTTGAAATTTTTCCTACCTTTTTTACAAAAAATTTTTATATTTTTTAGTTCTATTTCCTATTTTCTTGCATATATATTTTATATCATGGAGGAGATTATGCGATTCATTGTTATTTCAATTAAAAAATATTTTTTTACCCTATTATTTTTGATGTTTACCTTAAGTCTCATTCTTTTTTCAGCTTCTAATTTAGAGGCTGCACAAAATGGGCTTAAACTTTGGGCAAATTCTGTTTTACCAACACTTTTTCCATTTTTCATTGCTACTGAGTTACTATGCAAAACCAACTTTATCCAAATCCTTGGAAAATTCCTAAACAAATTTATGAAACCAATTTTCAACGTTCCCGGTGAAAGTTCTATAGCTATCATTATGGGATTTATTAGTGGTTATCCTGTTGGTGCAAAAATGGTTTGTAATTTATACGATAACAAAATCTGCTCTAAATGCGAAGCAGAAAGATTGATTGCTTATACCAATAATTCTGGACCTATTTTTATTTTAGGTTCAGTTGGAGTTTCTCTTTTAGGCAATGTACAACTCGGAAAAATTTTACTCATTAGCCATATTTTATCCTCATTAATTGTTGGATTTATTTTTCGATTTTGGAAAAAAAATCAAGTTGACCTTACTTTTCGCAATTACAAATCAGAAAGTAAATCTTTAATCCGCGTTTCCAATTTAGGTGAAATCCTAGGTGATGCCATAAAAAAATCAATTTCTACTATTTTATTAATTGGCGGATTTGTTGTTTTATTTTCGGTAATTTTATCAATTTTGTCAAGTCTAGAAATTTTGAATTGCTTTGCTGGAATCTTAGCAAAATTCGGCATTCCATATGAACTTTCTTTCAGTTTTTTAAGTGGAATCATCGAACTTACAAATGGAATTCAAATAGCAAGCTCTTGTTATCAAGCTCTTCCTGTCCCTAGTATTTTAGTTTGTAGCTTTTTATTAGGGTTTGGTGGAATTTCAGTGCTATTGCAAGTTTTTTCAATTATCTCGAAATCCAAAATTTCGATTAAGCCCTATCTTTATGGAAAAACTTTGCAAGCATTTCTGTCAGTAATTTTGACGTATATTTTGATATAAAAAAGGAGTGAACTCATTCACTCCTTTAAAATTATCGATCATCACCTAGATAATTTGGATTTACTTTAATATTTTTAATTCCTTCTTTTCCTGCAGCACTAAAGTCTTTTTCGCCTTCTAAAAGTTGCTCAACCTTTTCCTTCGTCCCAACTTTTTTAGCAGTTTCTTCACTTCTTAGAGATTCATCAAAATCTTGCTTTGGTTTCAAAGGATGCTCATAGTCAGGTTCTAAACTACCATCTGGTTTTAATCTTAATCTATAGTCTCCCTCTTCTGGTGTAATTAATCTTCCTCTTCCTTCAATTTTTCTTTTACCTTCTAAAAAGTCCGCAATTATTTTCAAGCTTCCTGTATTCTGAATCTTTACTCCTCGATACTCAAAAGTTTCTTTTCTTCCATCTTTATTATTAAGTATGTCTCTGATATCTGCCGCCAGTTTTCTCTGCATTTTTGCTTCTTCTCGGTTATCTGTAAAATATTTATCATGTCTTCCATCCCAGGTTTCCTCTTCCATTTCTTCTGGGTTTAACTTCATTGCCTCAATAAACTTTTTACCAAGAGCTTTTCCTACTTTAAACACTAATTTAAATGGTTTAAACAATACAAAGTTTGATATTTTTTTCCATGCACCAGAAAACCAATTTCCAATCTTTTCTAGTCTTGATTCTTTTGGTAATGGTGGTAATGCTTCTGGTGTTGGCGGATTTGGTTCTGTTCCTGGATAGTGGCTTTCTTCTGGCTCTGTTTCTTTTTCTGGCGCAAGTTGAATTTGCATTTCTTCTATTTTAGAAAATATTGTATCAATGTCTTGTACTGATAAAGTATCTATATCGTTCACAAATTTATCAACAATTTCTTCTGGAAGGTTTGCCATTAATTTTAAGTAATCTACCTCTCCTATTCTATTAATTTTTTCTTCTAATTCTTTACATTTTTCGGCTCTTTGTTGTTCTATTTCTTCAGGAGTTAAGACTTTTGACTTTGGTTTTACTGTCGTTTTTTTATCTGAATATAATTTCTCGTTTAATTTTTCCTCTTCTTTTTCTAATTTACTTAATTCCTCAAGAAAATCAGTATATTTCTTATACTCCATCATTTCTAAATCAGTATGTTTTTCAGCTTTGTATATATCTCTTAGGTTCTTACTTTTTCTCATCAGAGCTCTTAATTGATTTATCCTTCTAGTAATCTTTTGTAAATTTATATCATCTGTATATGGTTTTCTACTATCTTCTAATTCGCTAATTTCTTGAACTAACTTATTGTATTGAGC
>CANBLA010000129.1 GCA_947369305.1 uncultured Clostridia bacterium | reverse complement strand
GAATTCTACTTCGCACACCAAATCTTGAAGTAATAGAACCTGCAACTGGTTGTTGAATTGATGCTAGTCCTAAAGATGAATTGTTATACACGACAGTATTTCTACCACTTGTCGTTGTAACTGGTGTTTTTTGATTTACCTTTGGTTCCACATAAAGCGACGCCACTGCAGTTTCTGGATTGATTAGTTCTGATAATTGTGTATCATATTTTACCATATAAGTAACGGCATCCTTGTTACTACTATTCTTTTCTTTTAATTGCCTAATAATTGTTTCCGATTCGTCATACGTTTGCACAAAGCATTTTTCTATTCCATTTTCCATAATGGCATAATACTTGTAATATGGAGTACCTGTACTTATTACAGTCGATAAAATTTCATCATCATTTGCTGTTAATCCCTTTTTTAATAGACACATTTTGTAGTCTGGTAAATCATCTATCTCAACAAATGCTACTGTCTTATTATCTCCACTTTTCATATATTCATTTATTTTACTTTGCAATTCACTTTTATCCGATGTATATCCAAGAAATTCACCATCCAATGTTACACTATACATAGGCTTATATACTACAAAAATGAGAAAAGAAATTATTGTAGCTCCCAATAGTAATAACAAAGAAAACTTAAATCCCGTTCTTAAGTGAATTATAGTATTTTTTAATATACTTTTTATTTTAAACACTCCTTTTTCCCCTCATACGTGTTAATTGTATTTTATAAAATTTTTTTCTTTTTTGCAAGAGGAAAATTTACTTTTTTCATTATTTTTTTTTTATTTTTCTTCCATATTCTCCTTCTAAGTTTTCTATTCTTACTTTTTAATATTTTGTTATTTTTATTGGTTGAAGAAATCATTTCAAAATCATAAAAAAATAGAGATACACAATCTCTACTTTTTAATTTGACAATTCATTTTTTACTTTTTGAATTTCTTCTGGTTTCGCATTTTCTGCAGGTACATAATAGCCTTTTGATTCTGCCAATTTGAACAATTCATATTGAAAACTTTCTTCTGAATTTCGCAGATTTTGGAAAGTTTGTCTAAGTTCCATATTAGCTGTTTCAATAATAGCTCCTTGATAATCTTTTAAACTTGACTTTGTATTTTCCAAAATGTCATTTACCATATACTTTTCTTCCATATTTCCTCCTAATTAAAAAATGATAATAATTTTTGTTTTGTATTTAATGAGTCTTGTGCAGCCTTGTTGAATATTTGCTTAATTTGTGGATCGACACAATTATCTGCATAATTGGTTAATTTCTCATAACTTGTTTCTTGTGCTCCAATTAAATGTCTTAAGTTTTGTAATTCCGCTTGATTTAAGGTTCCCATTTTAATCATCCTTTCTTAAATTTCTAACTGTATTGTGCACCATTTTTTGAGTTTTATACAAGAATCAAAAATTTTAATATATCTATAAATATAGAGTCTAAGATTTTTATGTCCATTGTTTCATCCTTTTTACTTCCAAATATCCCCATTTATAAATTTTACCAAATTTTTAAAATATTTAGAAAATGCCTGTTTGGCTCCTTCTATTTTTCCTGGATTTTTAGTTCCTATTAGCAGTTTCATTTTTTCTCTCCATTTCTTTTACAATTTCTTTATTTTCAATAATTAATCTAGGATTTTCCTTTGTCAAAATTTCAAAATATTCTTCATCTACCATTTTACTTAACTTCTTTTTTATTTTATCAAATATTTCATAAAAACACCTATTCAGATGATGAACATCAGTTGAAAAATAATGAATAGCTTTATCTTTTAATAACTTTTTTATCGTTTTTTGGGCATCTTTTCCATAGGATCCAATAATGCTTGCGAAATTTCCTTGAAAAATGACATCATCCCCAAAATATTCTAAAATTTTAGTTGGGTTTTTTTGAATATAGGTATACCTTTCAGGATGTGCAATAACAATTTGAAACCCCTTTTGCTTTACCGTATTCAACATTTGTTTTATAATTTCTTGCGGTAATTCTTGAAACATTGGTACTTCAATTAAAACATATCTGCTATTTGCTAATGTTGAAACCTCTTTATTTTCCAGTAAATTTTCTATATTCGGTTGAATAAAAATTTCATTTCCAAGCAATAATTCCATCTGAATATTTTCCTCATTTGCTTTATTTTTTACTTGTTCTAAAATCTCTCTATTTTTTTCTTTGGAACTCAAATATTGTGGTTCGGCATAGTGCGGTGTAAAACAAATTGTAGAAAATCCTGCTTTTCTGGCTTCTTTTAAAATTGCAATTGTTTCCTCCATATTTTTCGAACCATCATCTACACTTGGCAAAATGTGACAATGCAAATCAATCATCTAACTACTCCTTCTTATTTTAATAAGAAGCAATAAATAAAATCCTAATAAATGTATTGACAATGAACTATAATCGTATTATAATAGGATTTGTAGTATGCGTCATTAGCTCAGTTGGTAGAGCAGCAGACTCTTAATCTGATGGTCGGAGGTTCGACCCCTCTATGACGCACCAAAAGCACTTTTATAGTGCTTTTTTTATTTATTGCCCAACATTTACAATTGTTTTCATAGCTTTATACGTATCATTTGAAAGTACTTCCTTTGAAATAACAGCTCCAGCAAGTCTTTTTTCAATATAGGTTGTAACTTTGTAGCCACTATGTCCAGTTTGTTTTACTACTTGTTGTCCCGGAGCTAATGCCGGATCCGGAATATATTCTGTTTCATATGGTATCGTTTGTGTTGTAACTGGGATAATTTTTATTTCGTATTCAACGTCTTCTTTAATACCGTGAATTTTAAATTCTGCAATCCCATTGGCTACATTTGCCTCAATCTTGATTGGATAAGTCCTTGAGTTTTTAAACTTAAAATCCTGTCTTCCATATACGACTGTTGCATCTCTTCCTGCAGGCACATAACTACTTGTATACGAGTGATTTCGTCTTTCTGTAATTTCCAAATTAGCCAATAAAACGGCATTATATAATGTTGAAGAAATTTGACAAATCCCACCTGCTAAACCATCAATTACTTGCCCATTTTCATACATTTTTGCATTCGTGTAACCCTCTTCAATTGTTCTTTTTCCAACTACTTCGTTATAAGAAAATTCCTCACCTGGCATTAAAACTGTACCATTTATTTTATTAGCAGCAATTTTCAAATTTCCACTTCTGTTTGTATTACTTGCATCATATTTTGTTGTATAGGAAGAAATTAAATATGGAAATGCTTCTGTTCCAATATCAGCAATTGTTTTAGTCGCTGGAGTAAGTTTTAGTGGTATGCTATATTCTTCGCTTTCACTTGCAATCATAGCTTTGGCTTCTTCCATTGTAATAGCAAAATCTACTCCATTCTCTTCTGGAAACAGCTGAAAAGGTTCTTTAATATAATAGGCATCTTTTGGTTCTGTATGAATTTCATGATATATTTTTTCTAAATCAATTGGCTCTGGCTGAGCATTTTCGACTTGTATTTGGATCGTCTGCTCACTACTATCTTGCATAATTTTGATGGCATTTCTGTTTTGGATGTTTTCTAAAATATC
>CANBLA010000128.1 GCA_947369305.1 uncultured Clostridia bacterium | reverse complement strand
AAGGAGGAAAATCAATGAAAATTATTCTAGCATCTAGTTCGCCGAGGAGAAAAGATTTAATGGATTTGGCTAAAATTGAATATGAGGTAATTCCAAGTAATTTTGATGAAAAAGTAGATTATTGTTTGAATTTAGAAGAGCAATCGAAAGAAATTGCTTATGGCAAGGCAAAAGACGTTTTTGAAAATACACAAGCAGATCGTGTTATCATTGGTTCAGATACGCTTGTGATTTTAGATGGAAAACAGTTTGGCAAGGCAGATTCTAGAGAAGAGGCTATTGAAATGCTAAAAAAATTACAAGGAAAAGCGCATTCAATTTATACAAGTTTGGCAATTTTGATTGAAAATCAAGGAGATTATAAGGAATATAAGGAACTTCATGAAGTGAGAGTATTTGTTAGAGAAATGTCGGATGAGGAAATTGAACATTATGTGGATGAGGAACGTCCTTTTTATTGTGCTGGTGCATATGCGATTCAAGGATTTTTTGCTGTTTTTGTTGATAAAATTGAAGGGGATTATCCGACTGCTTTGGGACTTCCAATCAATCGAGTTTATCGTATTTTAAAAGAAAATAATATTTTATAGTTTTTTGTGAATACTTTTTTTGACTTTTGGAATAATAGAGCAAAAGGAGTGTTCATAAAGGATGGAAGAAACAAGAAAAAGAGTTGATATTTGGTCGATTTTTATGTATTTGATTTTATATAGTATTGCTGGTTTTATAATTGAGACGGTATTTGGAGCATTTACAAAAGGTGTGATTGAAAGTAGAAAAAGTTTTCTATATGGACCATTTTGTGCAATTTATGGAATTGGTGCAATTAGCATGATTTTAATTTTAAGAAATCAAAAAAATAGTTTGAAATTATTTTTTGGTGGAGCTGTTATTGGAGCAGTTGTGGAATATTTGATGAGTTTTGTATGCGAAAAGTTTTTTGGTGTGAAATGGTGGGATTATTCTGATATGTGGCTAAATATTAATGGAAGAACGAGCCTTTTTTATGCAGTTTCTTGGGGAATTTTAGCAATTGTACTAATAAAATTTGTCAATCCTTATGTGGATGAGTGGATTGCGCATTTAAGGCAAAAAAACATGATTTTTAAAGTGTCTGGTTCTCTTTTAGTTGCATTTTTCTTAGCAGATGCAATTTTGACTGGTTATGTGTTACAAATATTTTATTATCGTGTTTCAATAGAAAATAATTTGCAGGTGAGTGATAAAAATGAAATGCAAAATAAATATGAAAAAATTCAAGCAAATAAGAGTTTTGCAAGTTTTGTTAACCAATATTACAATGATGAAAAAATGCTTAAAAACTATCCTAATATGATGATTTCAGAGGAAAATAAAAAGGTAGCCTATATAGAAAATTTGGTTGATGGAGTGGAATCGTATTATTATCGTTTGGGTGAAGCAGAATAAGTTTGAGCTTTTAAAATAGAAATAAAAATGCAAGAGTACTTGCATTTTTTTATATTTATGATATAATAACCGAAAAAATGTTTGAATAGAGGATAGGGCATGAATTTAAATATTGTTTTAGTAGAGCCAGAAATACCACAAAATACTGGAAATATTGCACGAACTTGTGCAGCACTTGGGGCTAAGCTACATTTAGTGTATCCACTTGGTTTTTCTATTTCAGAAAAACAAGTAAAAAGGGCAGGATTGGATTATTGGGATAAGCTTGAAATTGAGGAACATTTAAGTTTTCAAACTTTTTTAGAAAAATATCCACCTGAGGAAAAAGATATGTTTTTTGTGACAACAAAGGGAAAACAAGTTTATTCGGATTTTGATTATACGAAAATGGATGAAATTTTTATTCTTTTTGGAAAAGAGACAAAGGGATTGCCAGAGGATACTTTACAAAAGTATCTCGATAAAACAATTCGAATTCCGATGCGTTCACATTTGCGTTCTTTAAATTTGTCTAATTCTGTAGCAATTGTAGCATATGAAATTTTTAGACAAGTGGAATTTGATGGATTAGAAGAAATAAGTCAGTATTTTACTAAGTAAAAAGTATATTTTATCATTGATTTTTTTTAGAAATTAAGATAGAATATACCAAATAAGGAGGCGATAAAATTGAAAAAAATGGTAAGTTTTTTTTGTGCGATGTTAGTTTTGCTATTTATATTAACTGGTTGTGGAGAAGAAAAAAACACGAAGAATGTGACAAACACAACTTTAAAGCAAACTAATAACACAGGTAATACCAATACCACACAAAATAGTAAAAAGGAGGATTCAAAAGTGGGTGTAGATTATAAAAAATCAGCAGAAAGACAAATGGCAAAGCCAGAAGCGGGAGAAACAGTTGCTATAATTCATATTAGAGATTATGGAGATGTAAAGGTGAAATTTTTTGAGGAAGTAGCACCAAAAGCAGTAGAAAATTTTGTAACACATGCTAAAAATGGTTATTATAATGGTGTGACATTTCATCGAGTGATAAATGAATTTATGATTCAAGGCGGTGACCCAGAAGGAACTGGAAGAGGCGGTGAAAGTATTTGGGGAACTGATTTTGAGGAGGAATTGTCAACAGAATTAGTTCCTTATAGAGGTTCACTTTGCATGGCAAGTCGAGGTTTAGAAAATAGTCCAAGTTTGGGAAGCCAATTTTTTATTACACAATCAAACTACAATGAGCAAATGGCAAGTTATATGCAAAGTTATGGTTATCCAGCAGATTTGTTGGAACAATATAAAAATTATGGTGGTTATTTGAGCTTGTATCAGCAATATACAGTTTTTGGGCAAGTGTATGAGGGAATGGAAATTGTAGATAGGGTTGCTAGTGTGGAAACGGATGAAAGTGACAAGCCGGTTCAAGATGTAGTGATTGAAAACATCGATGTGATTGTTGCAGAGTGAAAAGACACGAAAATAAGAATAGATAGGGAAAACCCAGCTTTTCTATAAAAATATAGAAAAGCTGGGAAGTTATTTTTAGCGAAATTCTACATTACCATGTTTAACAGTGATGTAGCCAAATGTGCTAAAATCTGTTTTTGAATCAACAGCAATTGAACCAAAGTCAATTTCTCCGTGCGGACAATCGATTTCTGCACCTCGAAATGTTGATGATAAATAAACGTCTCCGTGGGCATTTTGGATCCAAATAAGTTTAGTTCTAACATTTGAAACCATATTGATATTTCCATATTTTCCATCAATAACAATGCAAAGAGCTTTAACATTTGAAGATATGTTGATATTTCCATGCTTTCTGTTAATGGTAATGGTATCAGCTGCGATATTTGAGCCTATGTTGATGTTAGCATGTTTAGTCTCAATGAAGAGTTTCTCAAATGTTTTAGATGGAAACTCAATATCGAGTGTTAAACCGTGAGAAACACAATCGTTTTGGAATGATAATTTCCTTGATTTCGCACAAACAATAATTTCATTACCATGTTGCTTGACCGAAAACTTAGGTTTGCGATTTGCGATAACTTCGCCGTATAAATGTGCTGTTATATCATTTGCCTTAGTAGATGTATGTATATTTACATCTACATTGCTGTTGATGGTAATTTTGGTAATACAACTGGCTGTCACCTTTTTGATCTCATTATAATTC
>CANBLA010000127.1 GCA_947369305.1 uncultured Clostridia bacterium | reverse complement strand
ATTTGAGATTGCCAAAGAATTTGTAAGCGAGGAAAAAGGGGTCAATTCAGAAGAAGAGGCGATAAATGGTGCATTGGACATTATTGCGGAAAATATTGCAGATAACAGCGATTATCGCAAAAAAATTAAGTCATTTTGTTTTCGCGAAGCAGTAATTTCGTCAAAAATGGCAAAAGAGGAAAAATCGCCTTATGAAATGTATTATGATTACACAGAAGCCATTTTGAAAATGCCAAGCCATCGAATTTTGGCGATTAATCGAGGAGAAAATGAGGAATTTTTGAAAGTCAAATTGGAAAAGCCAGAAGAAAAAATCATCGATTATTTGAAAAAACAAATCATTCAAGATTACAAAAGTCAGTTTGCGGAAATTTTAGAAAAAGCAATTTTAGATGCTTACAAAAGATTAATAGAACCATCTATTGAACGAGAAATTCGTTCTGATTTGACGGAAAAAGCGGAAGAACAAGCCATCAAAGTATTTGGTAAAAACGCGAAACAATTGTTGTTGCAACCGCCAATCAAAAATATGACAGTCATGGGATTTGACCCAGCTTACCGAACGGGTTGTAAAATTGCAGTTATTGACAAAACAGGAAAAGTGCTAGCGACAACAACTGTCTATCCAACAGAGCCTCAAAACGACGTAAATGGAGCAAAAACGGTTTTAAAAGAATTAATCAGTAAATATCATGTGAATATGATTGCCATTGGAAATGGAACGGCTTCGCGCGAATCGGAGATGTTTGTTTCGGACATGATAAAGGAAATCAAAGGCGAAATTTATTATGCCATTGTAAGTGAGGCGGGAGCGTCGGTGTATTCTGCTTCGAAATTGGCAACAGAGGAATATCCAGATATCAATGTTTCGCTTCGAGGGGCGATTTCCATTGCGCGCAGATTGCAAGATCCGCTTTCTGAACTTGTGAAAATTGACCCGAAATCAATTGGAGTTGGGCAATATCAGCATGATGTCAATCAGAAAAGATTAAGCGAGAGCTTGGCAGGCGTTGTGGAAGGTGCGGTAAATTCGGTTGGTGTAGATGTTAATACCGCAACACCATCGCTGTTGTCGTATGTTGCAGGAATTAATCGGAACCATTGCGAAAAATATTGTGAAATATCGTGATGAAAATGGGGAATTGAAACAAAGAAAAGAACTTCTGAAAGTACCAAAGTTAGGACCTGCGGCATTTAAGCAATGTGCGGGATTTATTCGAATTTTTGATGGAAAAAATCCATTAGAAGTGACGAGTGTTCACCCAGAAAGTTATGAAATTGCGGAAAAGTTATTGACAAGTTTTGGATATTCTGTGGAAAACTTATTGGACAAAGAAAAGTTAGAAACAATGAAATCTGATTTTAAGAAAATCAATATAGAAAAGACAGCGCAGGAATTAGGAGTAGGTAGTTTGACTTTGAAAGATATAATTGAAGAATTGTCAAAGCCGGGAAGAGACCCAAGAGAAGATTTGCCAAAACCAATTTTACGTAGTGATGTTTTAAAATTTGAGGATTTAAAAGAAGGCATGGAACTTACAGGAACGGTCAGAAATGTAATCGATTTTGGTGCATTTGTGGATATTGGTGTGAAGTATGATGGTTTGGTGCATATTTCGGAAATGTCTGAAAAGTATATTAAAAATCCAGCCGAAGTGGTGTCTGTTGGAGATGTTGTAAAGGTGAAGGTGATTGGGATTGATGGGGAGAAACATAAAGTGAGTTTGAGTATGAAATAGAAAAAGGGTCTTCTTCGCAGAAGACCTTTTCCAAAGGAAATTATTCCTCCGTCTCTGTTGCGGCTTTTTCTCTTGCGATAGCCACATAGGAAACTAAAAATGAGGGAGTAGGCGGTAATTGCCATAATTCCTGATTTTTTGGTTTATTTTCTGTTGTATTCATTGTTTCGCCCTCCTGCCAAAATTTTCTATGATATTATTATATCATATTTACATAAAGTTGTCAAGATGGTATAACTGTTAAGCGATTTAAATACATTTGAATATTTTGACATAAAAATGAACACACCTTTAATATATCATGATAGCAAAAACCGAAGAAAATTTTGATGATTTTCCTCGGTTTTTGTAGAATGTTTAGAAAATTATTTCTTTGTTTTTGTTATTTCTTCATACATTTCTTTCCAGAAAAGAGCCTGATATTTAGCTGAAATATTGTAATCCTTGAACTGTTGATCAACAGTATCAATATCATCAATGTAAGCCAAATTCTTTAAGTGATAGTAAAGTTTTTTATAATCAGTGCCAACTTTTTTCTGTAAATAATTTAACAACGGTGGCAGAACTGGTTTTTCTTTTTCATCTAATCCACCTTTTAAATACTCCTGAATTGCATCGATAACATACTTCTTTTCAAAAAAATCCGCATTTTTTAGTGTTGATACGGAAAAGTTATTTGTTATATATAACTTTATAAATATGTAATAAAGAGAACTGTTAGAACCTCTCTCATGAAGCCCAGTAGAAAGAACGACATAAGAGTGATTCTGAGTGTGTCTTGTATAGGTATGAGGACTTTTGAAAAAGGTTTGTCCGTCGGTTGCAATTGCTTTTTCGTACATATTAGAAATTACATCAGTGGGAGATTTAAATATCCGCACTCTGACGGAAGTTGCAAAATCGAAAATTATTTCCCTATGCCAAGTTTTTTGATACAGTAAATTTTTAAACATAAAAAATCTTCCTCCTATAAAAATTAATATCTAATATTATACCATATTTACATAAAATTGTCAAGAAACTACGACTGGTTATAAAAGGTTTTTTAAAAGAAGGATACTCTCCTTCTTTTAAGTTTAATATTTATTTTGAATTTCTTCAATTTCTTCATAATGGTTTCTCAAAATATCTAAAAATATTGTTGCAATTTTTGGATCAAATTGCGTTCCAGAGCATTTTTCTATTTCTCCAATAACAACTTCTAATGGAAGTGCATTTCGGTACGAACGTTTCGAAGTCATGGCATCGAATGTGTCGGCAATGGCTGTAATTCTTGCAAAAAGTGGAATCGATTCTCCAGATAAACCTGATGGATAACCTCTACCATCGAATTTTTCATGATGATGAAAAACAATTGGCACGATTTCTTGAAAAATAGTGGCATTGGCAAGAATATGTTTTCCAATGGCTGGATGATTTTTAATTTGGGAATATTCGTCATCGGTTAGTTTGGCTTCTTTTAATAAAATACTGTCTGGAATCCCAATTTTTCCAATATCATGGAAAAGACCACCAATTTTTAAGGTATGTAAATCATCTTCTGATAAACCCATATGTTTTCCAATTAAAACAGAATAATCTGATACTCTATCAGAATGACCTCGTGTATAAGTATCTTTTGCTTCAACTGTGTGGCGAAGAATTTCAATGCTCTCTAAATATGCTTTTTCAAGATTTTCTCGTGATTCTTTTAGTTCACCATTGATTTCTTGAATAATTCGCATTTGTTTAATGGATTTAATGGCAGATTCAATTAATAATAATAATTGATCAAATTTATCACTTTTTTCGCAGTATCCTTGAATAGATAAACGTTTAATGGTTTCTAATGGTGGTGCTAAATCTTTATGACCAGTTAGTAA
>CANBLA010000126.1 GCA_947369305.1 uncultured Clostridia bacterium | reverse complement strand
TTTAGGATTTGATGTTGAAATTTTATATTTTGTTAAAATATTAGCAATTGAAGTGTTGTATAATATTTTACTTACAATTATTTTATATCCTATCATACAAAAAATGGGGTATAGCATTGACAGAACTTTTAAAAGAAATAATATTTTAACAAGATATTTTTAAATAAAGAAGGTGAAGCAAACGAAATTAAATAATGATTTAAAAAATTTAAATTTTAGATTCAATGTTTTGTCTGTGATTGTATATATCATCGGTGTTATTATTTTAATTAGATTATTTAATCTGCAAATCATAAATGGACAACAATATCGAGAAGATTCCAACACAAGATTATCTAGAGAATCGATAATTGAGGCAGCAAGAGGTAGTATTTTGGATCGTTCTGGTAATGCATTGGTTAGCACAGATATGAGTTTTTCTTTAGAGATGTATAAAACAAAAGTGGAAGATGAGCAGTTAAATGCGTCTATTTTGTTAATGACAACAACTTTAGAAAACAATGGAGATGCTTATATTGATGAATTTCCGATTAGTATAGAACCTTTTGAATATCATTTTGAATCAGAAGAAGCATTAACCAAATGGAAAAATAAATATAAAATTCCAGAAGCAGCATCGGCAGAAGAAGCATTTTATATTATGCGCGACAAATATAAGATTCAAACAGATGATATAAGAGATATTCGAAGAATTCTAGCCATTCGTTATACAATTAATACAAAAGGTTATTCAACTACAAAATCCATTGAAATTGCGAACGAAATCTCTAGACAAAGTGCGGTGCAATTGCAAGAAAGAAGTGAAGAATTAACAGGTGTAAATATTGTTATAGAGCCAATTCGAAAATATCATGTAGGTAGTATGGCATCTCATATTTTGGGTTATATGGGAAGAATTTCTGATAGAGACGAGGAAGAATTAGAAAAAAGAGGCGATATTTATGAATATCAACCAAGCGATAAAATTGGAAAAACAGGAATTGAAAAGGTTTTTGAGGAGTATTTAAGAGGCGAAGATGGAAAAAAACAAATTGATATGTCTGTCGATGGAACGATAACAGGGGAATATACTAGTCAAGAAGCGATTGGTGGAGCAGATGTTGTACTGACCATTGATTCCAATTTACAAAAAATAACGGAAAATGCCCTAGTAGCTAATATTCAAAAAATCAAATCAGGTGGATTTTCCGAAACGCATAATGCAAAAGGTGGAGCTGTTGTTGTAACAAATGTCAAGACAGGTGAAATTTTGGCAATGGCAAGTTATCCAGATTATGAACCAAGCTTGTTTTATAATGGAATTAGTAATGAAAAATATGCCGAATATAATAATAATTCATTGCATCCATTGAATAATAGAAGTATCCAGAGTTTATATGCACCGGGTTCTACTTTTAAAATGATTACTGCGATTGCAGCATTGGAAACGGGTGTTACAAACACAAGTGAAAGAATCAATGACAATGGTCGTTATCCAGCTGCGCATCGTCCGGCTTGTTGGTATTTTAATGATTATGGAAAAGGGCATGGTTATTTGAATGTATCTGGTGCTATTGAAAAATCTTGTAACTATTTCTTTTACGAAGTTAGTAACCGAATGGGGATTGATAATTTGGAAAAGTATGCTCGTTATTTTGGATTAGGTCAGAAAACTGGAATTGAATTATACAGCGAAGCCTCAGGAACAGTAGCCAATAGAACTATTACAGAAAGCAAAGGAACCAGCTGGATGGTTGGTGATACGTTAGTTGCAGCAATTGGTCAAGGGTATAATAACTTTACACCTGTTCAAATGGCAAAATATATTTCAATGATAGCAAATGGCGGGCATCCAATTGATTTAAGTATTGTAAAAAATGTGATAAAATCGGATGGAAGTCAAGTTCCAGATTCAGAGATTGAGCAGTTTACAAATCAAAAATTGGGATTAGAACAAAAAAATACAGAAGATTTGCATATAAGTGAAGGAACTATTGATGCTGTATTACAAGGAATGCGAGCTGTTACAGAAGGTGAAGGAGGAACAGCGCGTTCGGTGTTTAATGATTTTAACATTTCAGTAGGTGGAAAAACGGGTTCAGCAGAAACAACATCTGGTGATGTAAATGCATGGTTTGTGGGATTTGCACCATTTGAAGAGCCAGAAATTGCAGTTATTATTATTGTAGAAAATGGTGGACATGGTTCTTATACGGCTGAAGTTGTAAGAGAAATTACTGCTGAATATTTTGGTATGAATGTTGGGCAAATAACAGAGAATATGTCAGCGGAAATCGAAACAGAATATTTTAGATAAAACGTTTAAGGGGGAAGATAAAATGTTAAGTGACATACGAATTAGACAAACGACAGATGAAATTATATTAAATATTAATGTACAAGCCAGTAATACGAAGATTATTCAAGAATTGCAAGAAAAATTGCCAAAATTGAAAGAGTTTTATAAAAGTTCAAATTTACCAATCCGAGTAACGGGAAAATTGTTTACTGAAACAGAAAGAAAAATCATCAAAAAAATGATTATTGCTGAAATTGATGTAGATGTAAAATTTGATGAAGCGTCAGATTTATTAGGACTACATGCGATTAAGAAAACGTTTGAAGTAGAAACTAATATTTCAGAAACGAAATATATTTATAATTCAGTACGTTCTGGAACGAAAGAAGAATATGTTGGAAGTATTGTCATTTGTGGTGATGTGAATTCTGGAGCAGAAATTGTAGCAGGAGGAAATATCTCTGTTTTAGGAACATTAAGAGGTGTAGCTCACGCAGGAGCTAATGGAAATACAAAAGCTATAATCGCAGCAAATGTGATTGAATCGACACAAATTAGAATTTCAAATTTAGTTAAAGAAATAACAGAAAAAGAAGAAAGATGTCCAATTTTTGGGATTCAGTCTAATGTCATCCAATTGCTAGAAAATTAATAAGAACAAAATGAGCATTAGGACAAAATCATAATCACTATCTTTTAAAAATTTAAAAGAATTTAAAAAACCAAACGAATTGTTGTCATCAAAAGAATCTAGAACAGATAAAAGATTTGCAATCTTAATGTATTGTTCTAGTTTTTCTTTTTTGGTATCTTCTAGATATGGCTTTAGGGAATGTAAGAGTTTATTTCTAGGGTTATTTTTATTGTTCATGGCACTCATAATTTCTTTGATTTTTAGAATTGTATTGATGTCAAAAGAAAAATCGTCATTTTGTTCATTGTCATTTGAATTAGGCGGATTGTCTCCGCCTGTAATATTATTTAAATCAATGTTTTTTTCTTTCAAAATTTCAGAAAAGTTATTTAAAATGTTAGCAAAGTCTTCGTTCATAATTACTCCTGTTTATCAAAATTTTTCTTAATATCTGAATGATTTAAAATTTGTTGTGCACGATAGATGTTCTTTTCTAATTCTGCTTTATCCATTTTTGAAATCATAGAAAGCAGTTTGTTAATATCCATATTGTTATCCATAAAAAGCCTCCTTGCAAATTACTTTATATTAGTATATGCAACTGATGTCTAAAAAGACACTAGAACTAATATTCTTTTTTTAAAAATGTGCTTAAAGCATTTATCCGTAAGGAATTTTTTGTATCGTGATA
>CANBLA010000125.1 GCA_947369305.1 uncultured Clostridia bacterium | reverse complement strand
TTGACGAACATCGAGAAATAATCCAGATTTTGAACGTTTATCCGTTTTGATTGCATGAGACACACTTTTAAAATGTACATTAGCAATTTTTCCAGCATCTTTTTGGGCATGCCAAAGTTGTAAAATATTTTTTTCAGAAGCTTCTGGATGAATAGCAAAGGTTATGTCACAACAATCATTGATTTGATTCGCTCCACATTTTGTTGAACAAGTTTCTAAAAGCTGTACATCTGGATTTTCAGACACAAGTTCGATGAATTTTGCAGCACCATAAACAGCATCTTGCCTTCTATCCATTGGCGTAGCGCCAGAATGATTTCTTTCTCCAATCGAGCGAAATGTTACAACTTTTTTACCTTGCAAGTCATTTTCTTGATAGTTGTTTTTAATTGAAAACTCAGGGAAGGTAACTCTGTATTTAGATAAACTTTCAGGCTCTTTGGCTCCTTCAATTAAATGGCAGATAAATTCAGAAGCAGTTTTTACATCAGAAATATCGGCATGTAAACGATAAGGAGCAACAATAGAGGTGAAAAGTCCAATATTTTTGCCACTTTCACGTAATACATCTGCTTGCTCAATGTGACCTTCCAAAGCAGTTACAATTTCACTTTGGAAGACTACTTTGTCGACTTCAATCAAAGGCTCTAAACCAGCTTCTTGTAACTGTTTTGTTAATTCAGCTTTATAATTAGCAATGCATTCTCTTAAAGAAAGACCATCTCGAGAAATAATGGCATCAAAATCCAATTTGTCGCCACGCAAATATTTACTTCCCAAACATGCTTTTCCTTCAAAACGAGTCGATTCTTCACAAGCATAAATAATTGCTTTATAATTAATAGCATTTGGCTTGCCACTCTTTACAATATTTTCACCCGCTTTTAATGCACAATATACACCAAGAGGTCCATCAAATTGACCACCATCATCAACTGAGTCAGTATGAGATCCACAAATGATGCTTTTATCAGTAAGCAAATTACCTGCAATTGTACCACAAATATTACCAATTTTGTCAATCGTAACTTCCATTCCTAAATCTTGCATAGCTTTGATCCATTTTAGTTTGTATTCCACATCAGCTGTAGAAAAAGCATTTCGGTTGATTGGTTTTTGAATGGGAATATCATTGGTATCCATTTCAAAAAAGTCTTTTATTTCAATCATTTTTATTCTCCTTTTTCTTTTTTTTCGTAATATTTTTTTGCTTTTGTGAAGGGTTGATATAAAAAAGCTTATTTGAAATATTCCTACAATTTGTTGCCGCAATCGCAGCAAAAAGGGAAGTATCTTCCAAGCTTGAAATGTTTGATTCTTCACAATTCAAATAATTATCGCAAGTTTCCAAAAGTGTATGAAATGTAAAATCGTACAAATTACTATAAAAATCCAGCGTTTCCGCAATCGTATTTTTTTGTAATTTCAGATCAATCATAGCCTTAATATTCGAAATCGGCATCACTTGTTTTAAACTGCATATAATCACCAAATAAGCTAAATGCTCACGCGAGTATTTTTTCTTAACTGGCGCAGGCATAATGCCTAATTTTACATAGTTATTGATCATGGAAGGGGTAATCAATTTGGCATCTTGATAGGAACTGTCAATCAAATATTTTTCCATTAAAGCAATCACTTGATCCATGTATAAATCGATTTCTGGCAAGTCCGACCATTTGGGAATGGAGTGATGGGCGATTTTTGAAGAAATATTTAAATTTTGTTTTGTTTTTTCCATGATAAAATCATTCCTTTCGAATATAATAATTTATATCATAACATAAGTTGCTGAAAATTGCAATAAAAGAATTGACATTATATTTTATATAAGATATAATAGTTTTGAAAACTAGATAAGGGAAAGGAAGATGTATGAAAAGTACCGAATATTTTTATGATTATCCTCGATTCAATAATCTAAAAGAGTTGATAAATGCCTCTATTGAGCAATATTCAGAAAAGATAGCTTTTATTTTAAAAGAAAAAAACAAAAAAGAAACCAAATATAAAAACATAAGCTATCGAAAATTTGGAGAGCAAGTCAAAGCTTTTGGAACAGGCTTGTTTCAATTGGGATTGAAAGGAAAAAGAATCGCCATTATTGGTAAAAATTGCTATCAATGGGCACTAAGTTATGTTGCTATTTTGATGGGAGATATGACAGCTGTTCCACTAGATAAAGGGTTGACAGACATCGAAATTCGTAATTCATTAGTGCAAAGTAAAGCAGATTGTATTATTTTTGAAGAAAAATATTTCGATATTGTCAATCAACTCAAAGCAGAAGAGGAAATTCAGCTAAAAGAGCTGATTTGTATGAATAAAATAGAAGATGTAAAAAATATCGAAGAAGTGATTTCGCTTGGGGAAAAAGCAAATCAGCAAGAATATGTGGATACGCCCATCCATTCAGATGAAATGAGAATTCTCTTATTCACATCAGGAACCACATCTAGTTCCAAAGGTGTCATGCTGACTCAGAGAAATATTACAGAAAATATTCATTCCATGAAATGTGTCGAAACATTTTTTCCAACGGATGTCAATCTGGCATTTTTACCATATCATCACACATTTGGTTCAACAGGACAGTTGGTAATGCTTTCAAGTGGTGTAGCTACGGCATTCCCAGATGGATTAAGATATATTTCAGAGAATTTTAATGAATATAAAGTTTCGGTATTTGTTGGTGTTCCGCTTCTGATTGAAGCCATTTATGGCAAAATTGAAAAAGCAATTGAAAAACAGGGGAAAGCTAAATTAATCAGTAGGGTCAAAAAAGTCAGCAATTTTTTGCTTAAAGTTGGAATTGATATACGAAGAAAATTATTTAAACAAATTATCGATCAATTAGGTGGACACATGCGATTAATTATCAGTGGAGCTGCTGGACTTGATAAAACCGTTTCAAAAGGATTTAATGAACTAGGGATTCGTGTCATTCAAGGTTATGGATTAACAGAAACAGCACCTGTTATTTCAGCAGAAAATGACAAATATATCAAATATGGTTCCGTTGGATTTCCAATGAAAAATGTAACAGTTGAAATAGTAGATAAAGATGAAAATGGGATTGGAGAACTTCGCGTAAAAGGACCAAATGTTATGCTTGGCTATTACGAAAATGAAGAAGCAACCAAAGAAGTCTTACAAGATGGCTGGTTTTATACAGGAGATTTGGGCTATATTGATGAAGAAGGTTTCATTTTTATAACGGGAAGAAAGAAAAATGTCATTGTTTTAAAAAATGGTAAAAAAGTTTTTCCAGAAGAATTAGAAGAATTGGTAAATCAAATTGAGGTTGTAAAAGAAAGTATGGTATTTGGGCTTCCGAAAGAGGATGATGTTGATGTTTCCGTAAAAATTCAATATGACGAAGAAGTTAGAAAAGAAAAATATGCAGGTCAATCAGACGAAGAATTTGAGAAGACAGTTTGGAATGAAATCAAAGAAATTAACAAAGAAATGCCCAAATATAAATATATGAAACATATGATACTTACCACAGAAGATTTTATCAAGACAACAACCGCAAAAATAAAGAGGTTTGAGGAAATAAAAAAGATTATGCAAAATTTTCCAAAAAATCATTGACTTATTCTAAAAAG
>CANBLA010000124.1 GCA_947369305.1 uncultured Clostridia bacterium | reverse complement strand
AGCACAAATCTTTTCGCCCTTATACATTTCTTTTAATTCATCATTTTGCAAAAATCTTGCTAAGTTTCTGTTTGAAATTCCTGTTGCAATTGATAATTCCCCTTGTGTGATTGGCTCGCCAGAACCTTCACTTAAAAATCCTTTTAATCTATACAAATCTGCTCCATCTTTTTGCTGACAAGCACTACATACTTCTGTTTCTGCAATATACATACAGCCACAACGTGCGCATTTTCTTGCTTCAATCATATTCTACGTCCTCCTTTGTTTTTTCTTAAAAGTATTGTATCATAAATCAGACAAAAAGCAAGATAATTTTACAAATTTCTTCAATTTTTATTCCATTATTTTTTTGAAAACCTCTTGTGTTTCTAAAAGCTCTGTCTGACTTACCTTTAAGTGTAAATTGTCTTTTTCATATCTTGGAATTAAGTGCATATGATAATGTTTTACCTCTTGTCCATATTCGTTATTTTGTATTCTTGTGATACCTTTGCAATCCAATTTTTCCTTTAATTGTTTGCCAAGCTTTTGACTGACCACTTCTATTTTGGTTAGTGTATCAATATCCATATCATATAGATTTTCAAAATGCTTTTTAGGGATAATTAATGTATGTCCATTGCTGGTTGGACTAATATCCAAAAATGCTTTAACCGTTTCATCTTCATAAATTGTATAGCTTGGAATTTCTCCTTTTACAATATTACAAAAAATACATTTCATTTTCGTTTTCTCCTTTTTTTACTTATTATATCTTAAACATACAGTTTTTGCAAGATATAAAAATACAAAATCTAATGCATATAAAAAATGACAAGTAATTCTTGCCATTTTAAAATTCTTTAAGTAAATCTATAAGCCGGGTTCTGTCGTGAATAGTCATTTATCTAGGAGATCGATTGCTCAATCCCTCAAGCCACTCAGATTAGAATTCATAAAAAAGCCAAAGAGCAGACTTTTTTTCTAAAAAGGTGTTGCTCCAGATGGGGTTTACACTGACGCGCTGTATCACTACAGCGCCGGTGAGCTCTTACCTCGCCTTTTCACCTTAACCAGACTTTTTTAAACCAAAAAATATTTTTCAGACTTCTTTGGGCACACCTTTAATAAACCGAGGAGATTTTTCAAAAAATTTTTCCCGATATCTTGTTTTCGGTCTAAAAAAGTCTGGCTGTTATTTTCTGTTGCACTTTCCCTAAGGTCACCCTCGCTTGACGTTATCAAGCATCTTTGCTCTTTTGGAGCCCGGACTTTCCTCTACTGGTTCCTTTCGAAATGCAGTAGCGACTATTCAATTTACTTAAAAATAGGATACCATACTTTTGAAAAAAAGTCAAATTTCCTAACGAAAAAAAGAGCCAAAGCCCTCTTTTTCATAATTATGCTACCTTCTTCTAATTACAGCGTCTCAACCTTAACTTCAATAAAAAGGCTTTTCATAACGCTCTATCTGCTCTCCTCTCGTTACTGTTATGCTATTTTGAACCCCCTTTATGCCATCATTTATGGTGATTTTTTCTCCTGTCGAAGTAAAAAATGTATTCTTCCCATCAAACTTTTGCAACTCGGTTGGCAGACTAACCGCCATTCTCCGCAACATTTTAATAATCGCTCCTAAATTTGCGTTATGTTTCCTACAATACCGAATAAGAAAACTTTCCAATCGCTTATCTTTGATTTTTAGCAATTGCTTTTTTTCTTGCATATTAACCTCCTTGAATTATCAAAAAGCCTTCTGGTTACCATTTCTTTCCTTTATTATACCATATTTTACATAACATTGTCAATCCTATATTTCTCTTTTACATGATACTCCGTATGCAAATACTTATGTGCCACATGACTTCCCGGCTTTTCCAAAAATTCGTCATACAATTCTTTCATCATCGGATTTTCATGCGATTTTCGAATGACACTCTTCTCATCAATTGAATACAACGCATCTGCTCTCAATTTTCTAACATCAACAGATGCTCGAGTCTTCGCATCCTTAATCGGCTGACCGCCCCCCATCACGCAACCACCAGGACACGCCATAATCTCCACAAAATGATACGGCGAATTTCCTTCCTTAATTTGCTCCATGATTTTTCGCGCATTTGCCAAACCACTTGCTACCGCTATTTTAATATCCATTCCCGCCACATTTAGCACAGCTTCTTTGATCCCTTTTTCGCCTCGTACTTCTTTGTATTCAATCGGTTCGACATGTTTTCCTTCCAACGTATCAACCGCTGTTCGAATTGCAGCTTCCATCACACCGCCCGTTGTACCAAAAATAGCACCTGCTCCGCTGGCTTCTCCCATTGGGTCATCAAAATTGCTGTCTTCTAAATCGACAAAATTAAGGTTGGCTTGTTTCATCATTCTGGCAAGTTCTCTTGTGGTAAGCACATAATCAACATCTTTTCTGCCATCCACTTCCATTTCTTCTCGGCTAGATTCGTACTTTTTGGCAATACATGGCATCACAGAAACCGTACAAATTTTATCTGGATTGATTTCATATTTGTCTGCAAAGTAAGATTTGACAATCGCTCCAAACATTTGATGCGGTGATTTGCAACTTGACAAATGCCCCAAAAGTTCCCCATAATTTTTCTCCGCAAAACGCACCCAACCCGGACTGCAAGATGTAATCATTGGCAAAACTCCGCCATTTTGCACTCTTTCGATAAATTCATTTGCCTCTTCCATAATGGTTAAATCTGCACCTGTGTTGGTGTCAAATACTTTGTCAAACCCGATTCGTTTTAAGGCTGTTACCATTTTGCCTTTTACGTTAGTTCCAATTGGCATGCCAAATTCTTCGCCAAGCGCTACCCTTACTGCTGGAGCTGTTTGCACAACAACAAAGGTATCTGGATCTTTTAGTTTTGCCCAAACATCGTTAATGTTTTCTTTTTCGTGCAAAGCACCTGTTGGGCAATTTTCAATGCATTGACCGCAAAATGTGCAATCTACATCATTTAAGCTGTTGTCATATGTGGTAGAAATGCAGGATTCGAAACCACGATTGATACAGTCAATTGCACCAATTTCTTGCACGTTTTTACAAGTGGCAGTACATCTTCTGCATAAAATGCATTTGTTGAAATCTCGGACAATCGAAGGGGATTTGTCGTCAATTTCATGCTTTGTCATTTCGCCCGGAAATTCGATGGTTTGGACATTGAATTTTTCTGCCAGTTTCTGTAATTCGCAGTTTCCGTGAACGCGTACAGGTTAAGCAATCTTTGGCATGGTTGGAAATGATTAAATCCAAAATGACGCGTCTTGCTTCTAACACGCTTGGTGTATGCGTATGAACGATCATTCCTTCTTCCGCCTTTTGGATGCAAGAAGTCGCAAAACCTCTTCTTCCTTCGACTTCCACAATACACATGCGACAATCGCCAACTTCGTTGATTTCTTTTAAAAAGCACAAGGTTGGAATGTCAATTCCAGCTTGTTTGGCAGCTTGCAAGATGGTGGTTCCTTTTTTGGTTTTTACTTTTACTCCGTCTATGGTTAGTGTTATTTGTTCTTCCATATAATTCCTCCTTTTACCCAATCGCCTTAAACGGGCAACTCGCAATACAAGTTCCGCATTTAATGCATTTGTCTTGATTAATCACTCT
>CANBLA010000123.1 GCA_947369305.1 uncultured Clostridia bacterium | reverse complement strand
CATGTTGCGAAAGAAATAATTGTTGAAAATATTCCTGAAAAATGCTTATTTCATGATTGGTGGACGTATATGATTTGTAGTGGATTTCGGAACAGTTTTATACAATGATGAAACTGTTGTGAAATATCGCCGTTTTCCAAAAAATGCAACAGCAGAAGGACAAGGTATTTTCAAAATATTTTTATGGAGAATAGAAAAATTAATTACGGATAATGGGATGAGGGATATTAAAAAGCAACAAATTGCGTATAAAAAAATGTTTTATCATGAATTATCCGATGAAAATAAGAAAATATTAGACATTTTTGTGTCGGAAAAATATAACTTTTTTAAGGCTTTAAAAAAGGCATTTTATCCACAAAAGTTGAGAAGAAAATGGATAGATGATATGATGATTCGAGCTTTATTTATAGTAGGAGTTTTATAAATGACAAACGAGAAGAAGAAATTTTTGAAAAATTTTATATGGAATATTATGGGAACAGGTTTGAATTCCTTTAATTCGCTATTTTTTCTAATTATTGTAACAAGAATTAATGGAATTAATGATGCTGGGATTTTTTCAATTGCGTATTCGACTGCACTGATTTTGTATACCATTGGTCTATATTCAGGTAGACTTTGCCAAGTAACCGATATAGAAAATAAAGTAAAAGACAAAGATTATATTGTAGGTCGCATTATAACGTGTGTCTTAATGATTGTATTAGCTATTGTTTTTGTGTTTATTAAACAGTATTCGCCATATAAAATTGGTATATTTATATTGCTTTGTGTGTATAAAGCAACGGAAGCATTTGGCGAAATTTTATATGGAATTATGCAGAAAAATGAGTTATTGTATCGATCTGGACAATCGCTTACGATAAAATCTTTAGGTGGCTTGCTAATATTTTTTGGAATCGATTACCTAAGCCATAATTTAATTTATGCATGTGGCAGTATTATTTTGTTAAACCTTGTTATACTAATTATATTCGACTTTTTTGCGGTTTGTAGACCATTAATTAAATTTGATTTAAAAGTGAATATGTCTAATGTTTGGTATATTTTTAAATCTGAATTTTTTGTATTTGCTAATTCCTTTGCTGGAATTTATGTGTTAAATGCACCCAAATACGCAATTGATAGCTATTTAACAGAAGATATTCAAGCAATTTTTGGTTACATTATGATGCCGGCAACGGTGATTACGCTGTTTACACAGTTCGTGTTTATGCCGTATTTGAATACTATGAGAGAGTTGTATGAACAAAAAGAAATAAAAGCATTAGAAAAAATAGCATTAAAAATCAAAATGGCAGTATTAGCATTTGGAATGTTTGCGACAGCCGCAGCATTTATAGTAGGACCAGAAGTGTTAAGTATAATTTATGGAGAGGAATTGCGACCATATAGAATAAATTTGACAGTAATTTTAGCATCGTATATTATGTATGGAATTTCATATGTAAATTTAGTGCTTTTAACAACTACACGAGATACTTTTGTGCAATTTGTAGTATATGTAGTTACGATGATAGTTGCTTTTATTGGTTCTAATAGGTTAGTACAAAATTTACAAATCAATGGTGCAACACTTTCGTGTGCTGTTACTTTGGGAGTGCAATTTATACTATATACGATGGTTACGAAAGCGATTTTTAGGAGAATTGAAAGGGGAATATCATGAAAATTTTAGTAACAGGAGGGCTAGGCTTTTTAGGCTCTCACATTTGTGTAGAATTATTGGAAAATAAGAGTGAAGTAGTGGTGGTGGATGATTTAAGCAATAGTAAACCAGAAGTACAAGAGCGAATTAAACAAATTACGAACAAAGATATCAAAGTCTACATTGGTGATTGTGCAGATGAAAAATTGATGCATGAAATATTTTCTGAAAATGCAATTGATAGTGTGATTCATTGTGCGGGATTAAAAGCGGTAGGAGAATCGATTGAAAAGCCAATTTGGTATTATCAAACAAATTTAGGAACAACTTTGAATTTATTAAAAAACATGCAAAATCACCATGTGAAAAAAATTATCTTTAGCTCAACTGCTACTGTATATGGTGTACCAGCAAAATCTCAAGTAGATGAAACATTTCAAACAGGGAAAACCACGAATCCTTATGCTACTTCTAAGTATATGATAGAAAGAATCTTAGAAGATGTTTATACATCAGATAATGAATGGAGTATCGGGATATTAAGATATTTTAATCCAATTGGTGCTCATGAAAGTGGTTTAATTGGCGAAGAACCAAATGGAATTCCAAATAATTTAATGCCTTATATTTTAAAAGTTGCTAAAGGAGAATTGCCAGTTTTAAGCGTGTTTGGAAATGATTATGACACAACAGATGGGACAGGTGTTCGAGATTATATCCATGTAGTGGATTTGGCAAAAGCGCATTTGAAAGCTGTTAAAAAAATAGAAAAAGGTGCTGGTATATACAAATATAATATTGGTACAGGAACGGGATATAGTGTTTTGGACATCATTAACAACTTTGAAAAAGTAAATGGCATTAAAATTAATTATAAAATTGCACCAAGAAGAGCAGGTGATGTGGCAGCATGTTTTTCAAATCCGAGTAAAGCAGAAAAGGAACTTGACTGGAAAGCAGAAAAAAATATTGAAGACATGTGTAAAGATGCTTGGAATTTTGCGAATAAAGTTTAGAAATGGAAAGAAGTATGAAAGTTGCAGTGATTATTGTTGAATTTAATAATGCAGAAGAAACAATAAAATATGTAAATCAGATTGTAAAGTATGAAAATATCCAAAGAATTGTAGTGGTAGATAATCATTCTACGGATTTGAATGCAATAAACTTGCTTAAGAAAGTGGAAAGTGAGAAAGTTGCGATTGTGCAATCTGATAAAAATGGTGGCTATAATTATGGGAATAATTTTGGTATACATTATTTGGAACAAAAAGGCGAGCAATATGATTATATTATTATTTCAAATGCTGATATTCAAATTGAGAAAAAAGCAATTAAGCGATGTTTAGAGGTTTTGGAGAAAGATGAGAAAATAGCGGTTGTAGCACCTAGAATGTATAATACAGAAGGTAAACCAATTCGTAGAAGTAGTTGGAAAATGAGAACATTTTGGCTAGATGTGATTCATTCGACAAGATTGCTGGAATTGATTTTTTATCATAAATTACGAAAAGGAGAATATACAAAAGCAGATTATGTCCAAAGTTTATTGCAAGTTGAAGCAATTTCGGGTGCTTTTTTTGTTATGAAATATGAAGTTTATAAACAAATTGGAGGTTTTGACGAAAATGTATTTTTGTTTTATGAAGAGGACATTTTAGCAAAACAGTTGCAGAAAAAAGGATACAGAATCATTAGTGTTAATGATGTAAAATTTGTGCATTATGAAAGCAAAACAATTGGAAAAACACTAAGTTATTATCATAAAATAAAACAACTTTATAAAAGTAAAATGTATTATCAAAGAAATTATAATTGTATAAATTTTGTACAAATATTTTTATTTCGATTATTAAATATTATGCGAAAGATAGAATTGATTTTAGAAATTCCTATTCGTAAAATAGGAAAAAGATAGAGACTCTTTACATATTTTAGCAAACTACTTGCAAAAAAAATGGAAATATGTATATAATAAAAAGAAAAACAAACTTAGGAGGAAAAG
>CANBLA010000122.1 GCA_947369305.1 uncultured Clostridia bacterium | reverse complement strand
ATTTATTTGGAACAATATAAATATGCAAAAAATTAAGAAATAAGGAGAAAACATGAATTTAGAAGAGTTTCAAGATATATTTAAGAAAGAATGCAATAAAAATGGTATAGAGTATGGTGAGGAAGAGGGTAAAAAATTATATAAATTTATGAAATTAGTATTAGATTGGAATGAGAAAATTAATGTAACGGCTATTAAAGATGAAAAAGAGTTTATCGTGAAACATTTTATTGATTCATTGACAATTAATAGTTTAATAAAAGATTCTGAGCGATTATTAGATATTGGAACTGGTGGTGGATTTCCGGGGATTCCTCTTAAAATTTATCATTCTAATATGAGGGTAAGTTTAATCGATTCGGTGAATAAAAAAATTATGGTTTTGCAGAATGTGATTGAGAATTTAAATTTGGAGAAGATAGAGGCTTTACATATTCGTGCTGAAGAATTGGCCAAAGATTTGAATTACCGAGAGAATTTTGATTTAGTAACAACTAGAGCGGTTTCTAAACTGGTAACAATTGCAGAATATATGTTACCATTTGTGAAAATAGGAGGAAGAGCAATTTGTATGAAAGGACCAAATGTTGAGTTAGAATTAAAAGAGGCAGAAAAAGCAATAAAGTTGTTAGGGGGAGAAATTGAGAAGATTGAAAAAGTTTATATAAATGAAGATTTTGAAAGGAACATCATTGTAATCAAAAAAGTAAATAAAACAGATAAAAGATATCCTAGAGGACAAGGAAAACCAGCTAAAGAGCCAATTAAATAATTAAGAAAGATGCAAAAAATGCATCTTTTTTGATATAAAAATTTTTATAAAAAAGTAGTGATTTTTATTGACGTATTCTAAAAATTTATATATAATAGGAAAGAAAAAGGAGTGAGAGATTTGAGCAGAATTATAGCAATAGCAAATCAAAAGGGAGGCGTTGGAAAAACTACAACTGCGGTGAATGTTAGTACAATGTTGGCTAGAAAAGGGAAAAAAGTCATGTTGATTGATTGTGATCCGCAGGGAAATGCAACAAGTGGTTTAGGAATTGAAAAAGATGCTGAATATTCTTTATATGATGTTTTAATGGAAGAGGTTGACATAAATCAAACATTACAAGATACTTGTATTAAAACATTAAAAATATGTCCAGCTAATATGAATTTGGCAGGAGCTGAAGTGGAATTGGTAAATCAGATGTCTAGGGAGCAGAGAATGAAAAATGCTTTAGAAGATATGAAAGAAATATTTGATTTTATTATAATTGATTGTCCTCCATCGCTTGGATTAGTAACTTTGAATGCGTTTACGGCATCGGATTCAGTTTTAATTCCAGTACAATGTGAGTATTTTGCTTTAGAAGGTTTGGGGCAATTGTTGAATACGATTAATTTAGTAAAAAAGCATTTAAATAAAGAACTAGAAATTGAAGGTGCGGTTCTTACAATGTATGATAGTAGGACAAACCTTTCAAATCAAGTGGTAAAAGAGGTTAAAAAATATTTTGGGGATAAGGTTTATAAGACGGTTATTCCTAGGAATATCAAGCTAAGTGAAGCGCCAAGTTATGGTATGCCAATTATTTTATATGATGACAAATCAAAAGGAGCACGTTGTTATGATAAATTGACAAAGGAAATTTTGATGGCTGAGAGTAATAGAAAGAAAGAGGAAGAATTGTAAATTTGAAAATGGAGGGATAAAAAATGGCGAAAAAAACAGGATTAGGAAAAGGATTAGATGCATTGTTTTCTATGTCAATTGAAGAGAATGTTCAAGAAAATAAAGAAAATAATGGTGTTGTAAGTTTAAGTATTAATGAGATTGAGCCAAATGTGAATCAAGCAAGAAAAATTTTTGATGAGGAAGCGATAGAAGATTTAGCAAATTCAATAAAAGAATATGGTGTTATTCAGCCAATTATTGTTTCAAAAAAGGATAAGTATTATGAAATTGTTGCTGGTGAAAGACGATGGAGAGCATCAAAAAAGGCTGGATTAACTGAGATGCCAGTAATTATTCGTAATGATGATGAAAAAAGAAGTAAGGAAATCTCGTTGATTGAAAATATTCAAAGAGAGGATTTAAATCCGATTGAAAAAGCAAGGGGAATTAAATTATTAATGGATGAATATGATTTGACCCAAGCAAAAGTGGCAGATATTTTGGGAAAAAGTAGAAGTAGTATTGCCAATACGGTTAGAATTTTAAATTTGGATGAGAGAGTATTAAAATTAGCTTTAGAGGGTAAACTAACGGAAGGACATTGTAAGTCTTTGATGTCAGTCGAAGATCCAGATAGGCAATACCAAATGGCACTTTATATTATTGAATCTGGAGATTCTGTACGTGAGGCTGAAAAGAAAATGAGAATGAGAAAAAAAGTCTCTAAAAAAGAGGATAAATACATACCAATTTATCAAGATATTGAAAATCAATTTCAAGGATTTTTTGGAACGAAAGTTAAGTTGGATGCTGGTGTAAAAAAAGGTAAAATTATTATCCAATATAATTCAAATGATGATTTGGAGAGGATTTTAGATTTAATAAAATAAGGATGTGAGTAAAATGGGAAGTGGTTTTGATATTGTGGAAAATTCAAATTTTATAGCCATTATGTTGATTGTATTGGTGGTTGTAGTGCTGATTGAAACATTAATAATTTTTGTAATACATAGAAGATATGTTTCTTTTATGAAAAAGCTTGGAAATGGGAATAATTTGGATGAATTGTTGAAAAGTTATATTGCAGAGGTTGAGAATATTAAAAAAGACAATTCAGAGATAAAAAATTATTATACAAAGTTAGATAGCGATATGGCATCATGTATTCAAAAGGTTGGTTTGGTGCGTTATAATGCATTTAAGGATGTGGGGAGTGACTTGAGTTTTGCTATTGCATTATTAGATGGAAATGATAATGGAGTGGTTTTTAATGGAATTTATGGTTCCGAATCTTCTAATATTTATGCAAAACCTATAAAAAAGAAACAATCTAGCTATCAATTATCACAAGAGGAAGAATATGCATTGGAAATTGCTGAACAGGCGAAAAATTTTATGGCTAAAAAAAGAAAAAATTAACAATATATGGTCACTTTAAAAGCAAGAAATCACCTATAAGGGTGTTTTTTTGTTTTTTTTTGAATGCATTATAAAATAATTGGAAAAATAAAAAATGAAGAATAAAAACTTAAAAAACATATTGACAAAATACTATAAAATGTGCTAATATATAGATGTTGTTTAAAAAACAGCAATGTGGAGAGGTGGTCGAGTTGGTTTATGGCACCAGTCTTGAAAATTGGCGTGCGTTTATAGCGTACCGTGGGTTCGAATCCCACCCTCTCCGCCATTTTTATATAATATTCGGAGATTTACCCAAGAGGCCGAAGGGGACAGTTTGCTAAACTGTTAGGGTTCGTAAGGGCCGCGAGGGTTCGAATCCCTCAATCTCCGCCAGAGAAAGCTTTAATTTTATATTAAAGCTTTTTTAGTTGTTTTAATATTTTATTATTTTATTTAATAAAATATATATGTAAATATTTTTGAATTAATATAATTTATTAAATTAAATTATATTAAATTAAATTAAATTAAATTAAATTAAATTATATTATATTATATTTGTTTATTATATTAAAAAATAAAATATAATTATTTTTT
>CANBLA010000121.1 GCA_947369305.1 uncultured Clostridia bacterium | reverse complement strand
AGCTGAAATGTACGAATTTTATCACTTAGGAATTGGAGAACCACATGCAATTTCTACAGCAAATGCAATTGGAATCGGTGATTTATTAGATATCATTTATGATAAATTACCACCAAAATCTGAAAGTGAAGATGAAGAAAAAGAAATTAAAGTAGCCATTATTGGAAAACCAAATGTTGGAAAATCTTCTTTACTCAATAAAATTTTAGGGCAAGATCGCTCGATTGTAAGTGATATTGCAGGAACAACCAGAGATGCTATTGATTCAGAATATAGCAACGAATTTGGAAACTATCGATTAATTGATACAGCTGGAATTAGAAAAAAAAGTAAAGTTAATGAACGAGTGGAAAAATTTAGTATTATGAGAACTCTCTTTGCTATTGATAGAGCTGATGTCTGTTTAGTTCTGATTGATGCTACAGAAGGTGTAACTGACCAAGATGCAAAAATTTTGGGAGAAGCACATGAAAGAGGTAAGGGAATTATTATTGTTGTCAATAAATGGGATGAAATTCAAAAAGATGATAAAACCATGAATGAATTTAAAAAAGATATTTACAACAAATTAGCTTATGCAACTTATGCACCCATGATTTTCATTTCAGCTAAAACGGGGCAAAGAGTGCAAAAATTATTTGAATTAATCAATGAAGTCGATAAACAAAATTCATTAAGAGTGTCTACTTCTGTTGTAAATGAAGTAATTAATGAAGCAATTAGTGTAGTACAACCACCAAGTGATAAGGGAAAACGATTGAAAATTTTATATGGAACACAAGCTTCTACACGTCCACCAACCTTTGTCATATTTGTTAATAGTAAAGAATTATTCCACTTTTCTTATCAGCGCTATCTAATGAATTGTTTTCGTAATAATTTTGGTTTACAGGGAACACCAGTAAGATTAATTGTGAGAGAAAAGAGTAGTAAAGAATGATATTTTATTTAAAAAAATTGATTTCACTTGAAAAAAATTTATCGTCATGATACAATCAATCCACAAAAAAATAATAATTTATTTTTTACCTAATACAATTCTATAGAAAAGAGGTAAAAATATGATTAAAATTAATGAAAATTTTTTAGAGTTACAAGACAGCTATTTATTTTCTACAATAGCAAAAAAAGTGGCGGATTTTCAAAATCAAAATCCAGATAAAAAAGTGATAAAACTAGGTATAGGAGATGTTACAAGACCTATTGTTCCAGCTGTTGTAGAAGCAATGAAAAATGCAATTGACGAACAAGGAAAAAAAGAAACGTTTCGAGGGTATGGACCAGAGCAAGGCTATGTATTTTTGAGAGAGAAAATTGCAGAATTTGACTATAAAAAACGTGGCATAGATATTTCCATAGATGAGATTTTTGTTTCTGATGGTGCAAAATGTGATACTGGGAATATTGGTGATATTTTTGCAGTTGACAATATTGTTGCAATCACTGACCCTGTCTATCCTGTATATTTAGACACAAATGTGATGGCAGGAAGAGCAGGGAAATATAATGCACAAGATGGTGTATATGAAAAAATAATTTATATGCCAGTAACAGAGCAAAATGGATTTATTCCAGAATTTCCAGAAAAAGTACCAGATATGATCTATTTATGTTTGCCTAATAATCCAACTGGAACAACATTAACTAAAGCAAACTTAAAGAAATGGGTTGATTATGCCAAAGAAAAACAGGTACTTATTTTGTTTGATAGTGCTTATGAGGCTTTTATTCATGAAGTAGATGTTCCACATACAATTTATGAAATCGAAGGAGCAAAAGAAGTTGCAATTGAGTTTAGGAGTTTTTCTAAGACAGCCGGATTTACAGGGATTCGATGTGCTTATACGATTGTGCCAAACGAACTAAAAGGATATACCAAATCGGGAGAAGAGATTTATTTGAATGCATTATGGAATAGACGTCAAGGAACAAAATTTAATGGGGTTTCATATCCAGTACAACGCGCAGCAGAAGCGGTTTATTCAGAAGAAGGACAAAAACAGATTAGAGAAAATATTACTTATTACATGGAAAATGCCAAAATTATCAAGGAAGGTTTGAAAGAGGTAGGATATACGGTATATGGTGGAGTAAATGCACCTTATATTTGGATGAAGGTACCAGAGGGAATGACTTCATGGGAGTTTTTTGATAGATTGTTGAAAGAAGCTAATGTTGTAGGAACACCGGGAGTAGGATTTGGACCAAGTGGAGAAGGTTATTTTCGATTGACTGCATTTGGAACAAGAGAAGACACGATTGAGGCAATGGAGAGAATTAAAAGGATTGCTAAAATTTGACGTAAAAGAGAAAATATAGTATAATCACATAGAGTAACGAATTAGGAAGATTGCTTACAGGACAAAATTGTTGATTGTGAGCAAAATGATTTGGCGAAGAAAAGGAGGTAGAGAATGCATACCATATTTGCAACAAGAGCAGATGGAGGGCAGACATGGAGCAATTCTATGTTTGAAAATGATTTGGCGAAACCAGTAAACGCAACCAAACTCTATCATTCAGGAGAGGGAGGTATGATGTACCAGAGAAAAATGTTAGAAGTACCACACTATCTTGGTCAAGATAGTGATGTAAGCGAAACGCCTTTATATCGCTATTTGAACAACGAAGACAAATCGTAAAAATTTGCACAGTATATTGCTAGTTTAGAATATACTGTGTTTTATTTTTCAATATTTACAGTATAAAATTCCTTAATTTTGGAAATAATGTAATTACATTTAAAGTACAAAAAGGGGGTTTTCTTTTGATTAACAAAGTTGAAATCAGTAACGTAAACACCTCTAAATTAAAAGTATTAACAAATGCAGAAAACAAAGAATTATTCAAGCAAATGAAGGATGGGGACGAAAGTGCCAGAGAAAAGATTATTGCAGGAAATTTAAGATTAGTATTAAGTGTCATTCAAAGATTTGGGGGACGCCGGAGAAAATTCGGATGATTTATTTCAAGTAGGTTGTGTTGGCTTAATTAAAGCCATTGATAATTTTGATATCACATTAGATATTCAATTAAGTACGTATGCCGTTCCAATGATTATTGGGGAAATTCGTAGGTATTTGCGTGATAATAATATGGTTCGTGTGAGTCGTTCCATTCGAGATTTGGCATATAAAGTGTTGCAGGCGAAAGAACGAATTATGAAGGAAACAGGCAAAGAGGCAACCATTGACCAAATTGCCAAAGAATTAGATGTGGACAGAGAAGATATTGTGATGAGTTTAGATGCGATTCAAGATCCGTTGTCTTTGCAAGAGCCAGTTTATAATGATGGAAGTGATAGCATTTATATTATGGATCAAGTCAAAGACAAGAAAAATACGGATGAAATGTGGGCAGAAAATATCACCATTGCAGAGGCTTTGAAAAAGTTAAATGACAAAGAACAAATGATTATTAACAAACGATTTTTTGCAGGAAGAACACAAATGGAAGTAGCTGAAGAAATTGGGATTTCGCAGGCGCAGGTATCTCGTTTGGAAAAAACGGCAATTGACCATATTCGTAGGTTGTATAAATAGTTAATAATCCACTAAAATGATGTCATCTCCAATGCAAGTGATATTTTCCCAAGGAATGATGATATCATCTCCAGCAGAAAAGATGCTGAAAAATTTAGAATTTCCAGGTACGATGATGGATGTAATCGTGCCTGTTTTTAAATCTG
>CANBLA010000120.1 GCA_947369305.1 uncultured Clostridia bacterium | reverse complement strand
TACCACTATTTGACACAATTTTTGCCATTTTTAGGCGACTAATTCATGGAAAATCTTTAAAAGCAATCATTGAACCAGATGCAGAACATTTGCATCATAAAATGCTAAAGAAAGGATTTACACAAAAACAAGCAGTTTTAATTCTTTATGGTTTGAGTGCAACATTTGGTATGTTCGCGATTATATTGTTAGAAAGTGGAATTTGGAAAGCTTTATCGTTTGCGCTCATCATTATTGTGATTATTGCTATGGGATATAAAGAATTTTTTAAACAACGATTATTAGGCGAAAATGATGAAGAGCTTGAAGAACCAATCGAAGGACAGATAGATATTGAAGAAGGAAAATAAATAAAGATAAAAGTAAAAAATCCAACTCAACAGGGAGAGTTGGATTTTCTACAATTTACACAATTTTCTATCATATTACTTGACATTTTACATAAAGTATAATATAATATTTTCATTAATACTCAGAAAGGAGTGTTAGAAATAAAAGTAAAACAAATAATTTTGTTACAGGGAGGAAAAACAATGACTAAAAAAAGTAACGTTTTAAGAAAAAAGGAATATGAGGAAAGAGTGATGAGACGGCATGTTGTAAAAAAAAGTGCGCTTCTACTCCTATCAGTAGTACTCATATGGCTTGCAGTATGGTATGAAAAAGAGATCTTATTTAGAGAACGCTCGCCAGAAGGACAATATTTACAGGCAAGATGTGAGAGGGAGATCGAAAGTGTTATGCTCATTTGCTTACTGGGGGAGATTTTACTAATTTTGTGTTTTATTTGGTATGATGTGAACGAAAAATATAAACAAAAAATTGCTGAATTTGGTGACTTACTAAAAGAAGAAGAATTTTTCCAGTATCTTGGAAATCAAAAACTGGAAGTTGAGTTACAACTCGATCTTCGAATGGCTTCTAAAGATTTTATAGAAACCATAAAAAATCCAAAAATAAAATACTATGTCCAAAGAGAAGGAATGGATTTGCTTTATATGACTGCTTATAAAGGCTCAAAAAAAGTCTGGAGTAAGACAGTTGACTATAAATTTTTTAATTTATATTTTGAAGAAGCAATTCATCATTAAGCGGAAGAAATCGAATCTTAAATTTTATTGTATTAAAAGGGATTACTGCGGTAATCCCTTTTGCCTAACCTTTCATTATAGCATATTTTGATAATTTTGTCAATTTGACATAAGGTTAAAAATATGTTATAATAAAAGGTAGGACTATTTTTGAAGGAGTAACGAAAAACGTTATTTCTTTTTTTGTTAAAAATTCATGCGAAAAATCATTCTAAAAAATAAAAAAACTCTTGACAAATGACCACTGGTCAATTATAATAATTAGACACATTAAACGATATAATGTTTTAAGGGGGAACCTATATGCCAACAGAAAGTTTCTACAAACTTGATTCAGTCAAACGAAAGAAAATTGTAGATGCCATGAAAAAGGAATTTAGTCGTGTTCCATTTCATGAGGCTTCTGTTAACCGAATTGTAGAAGATGCGGGAATTTCAAAGGGGAGTTTTTGGGTTTATTTTAGAAGTAAAGAAGAAGCGATTGAATATTTAATTGAAACGCATTTGGAAAAAGAAAGAAAAAAGTCAAAAGAAATTTTTTTAAAAAATAATGGAGATTTATTTCAAAGTTATATTGAAATTTTTGACTATTTAGCCAAATGTAAAATCAACAAAACCGAGAAAGATTTAATGGCTAATATCTTCAAAAATTTAATCACAAATGAAGAAAAATGCCTACAAAAAGAGCCCGGAGATAATTTAATTGAAGCTACTAAACATACGGTTAATATACAAAATCTAGAAATAAAAGAAGATGATGATTTGATTGATTTAATGAAAATGTTAAACTATGTTATGCGAGTTAATTTATTAAATGTGATTACTAAAAAAGAGACACAAGAACATGCTAGAGCTAGATTTATTCGAGCGTTAGAGATTTTAAAAAAAGGAATTTCAAAAGAAGGAGATGAATGAAAATGCTAAAGTTAAGTAAATATTATAAACCATTTATTTTATCAATTTTAGTTGCAATTGCTTTATTATTTATACAAGCAATGTGTGATTTAAAGTTACCAGACTATATGTCTGATATTGTCAATATTGGAATTCAATCAAATGGAATAGAGCAAGTTGCACCAGAGGTAATTTCAGAAAATGCTTTTGAAATGATGACATATTTTATGGAAGATGAAGAAATAAGCTATGTAAATTCCTATTATACAAAGGTGAATCAAGAAGATATTGAGTATGTAAAACAGTATCCTGCTGTAGAAAATATGAGTATTTATATACAAAATAGTGATTTAGATGAAGTTACACATGAGGAATTAAACCATACATTTGCAGTAGCGGGTAAAACGATGATAAATCTTATGACACAAATGTCATCCGAAACTGAAAATATAACATATGATACAGAAGAGACACAGAGTGTTGACCTAAATAAAGTATATGAAATATTGCCAATGTTGAAAAAGATTCCAGAAGTAGTAATGTCTCAAGCAAGAAAAGAAGCATTGGAGACACCAGAAAGTATGTTAAAATCAGTTGGTTTAGTGTTCACGGAAAGTTTTTATCGAGAACTTGGGATTGCCATTTCTGAAATTCAAAATGAATTTATCATAAGTACAGGACTGAAAATGCTTGGAATTTGTGTAATTGGAATAGTAGCAGCAATGTTTGTTGGTTTTTTAGGTTCTCGAGTAGGAGCAGGAATGGGAAAAAATATGAGAAATGATGTATTTCAAAAAGTGCAAAATTTTTCGTCTGCAGAATTTAATCATTTTTCATCTGCTTCCTTGATTACTAGAACTACAAATGATATTACACAAATACAAAATTTTGTTGTAATGATGATACGAATGTTGGCATATGCACCAATTATGGGAATTGGAGCATTAATTATGATGGCACAAAAAACAACAGATTTAGTGTGGACGATTGCGATTGCTTGCGGTTTGATTATTTTATTTATTGGATTTTTATTTAAAATGGTTTTTCCAAAAATAAAGATAGTACAAAAATTAACGGATAAAATCAATCTAGTTGCCAAAGAAAATTTATCTGGATTAATGGTCGTTCGAGCTTTTGGAACACAAACTTACGAAGAGAATCGATTTGATGAAGTAAATCATGAAGTTATGAAAACCAATAAATTTATTAATCGTTCCATGAGCATGATGATGCCAAGTATGATGTTTATTATGAATGGTTTAAACTTACTGATTTTATGGGTTGGATCAGATGCTATTGCCAATTCAAGTCTCCAAGTGGGCGATTTGATGGCAGTAATGCAATATGGAATCGAAGTAATTATGAGCTTTTTATTTGTTTCAATGATATTTGTTATGTGGCCTAGAGCGAGTGTTTCTGCAAATCGTATTGTGGAAGTTTTGGAGACAGAAAATTCGATTAATGATCCAGAGAAATCAGAGAATCTTAAAGAAAATAAAAGAGGTTATGTAGAATTTAAAAACGTAGGTTTTCACTATCCGGGAGCTGATGAAAAAATATTGGAGAATATTAATTTTGTAGCAAAGCCTGGTCAGACAACAGCAATTATTGGAGCAACAGGAAGCGGAAAAACAACGATTGTGAATTTGATTCCGAGATTATTTGATGTGACAGAGGGAGAAATTCTAGTTGGTGGGGTAAATGTTAAAAACATGACACAGTTTGAATTG
>CANBLA010000119.1 GCA_947369305.1 uncultured Clostridia bacterium | reverse complement strand
ATGCCCGTGTGGTAAGGACTGGACAGTTGATTTATAATGATTTGTTCCATTCATACAATTACAGTGATTCAGGAGATTATAGTTTGTTTCCTATAGTTTCACTTGATGCTAAAGTTATTATGAAAAATGCAGAAGGATTTAACATAAATTAAAATAAAAAATAGAGCATATTGACGGAAATAATACAAAATTATTTCCGTTTTTTAGTAAAAAATGTTTAATTTACTAACATTGCCCCAATTTCAGTAACGGTTCCAGCTCCCAAAGTTAAAACTAAATCATTTGGTTTTGCATGTAATTTTATATAATTTACAACATCTTCAAAATCTTTTATATAATTTGCATTTTTACCAAGAGATTCTATTTTATTTGCTAAGTCTTGTGACGAAATTCCTACTGTATTTTTCTCTCGTGCAGCATAAATATCGACCAAAATAATATGGTCAAAATGTTTTAATGCTTCAGCAAAACTGTCCAAATGAGAAGCTGTTCTACTATAAGTGTGCGGTTGATAAATTACCCAAGATTCATGGTAGGTTTTGTTTTTAATTGCATTTGCAGTAGCTAAAATCTCAGTTGGATGATGACCATAGTCATCAAATACCGAAATGTTATTAAAAGAACCTTTATATTCTAATCTACGTTCGGCACCTGTAAAACTTTTTAGAGAATTGTAGATGATATCTTTATCTATTCCATAAAAATGACATACAGTAATACATGCTAAAGCATTTAAGACATTATGTTCTCCAGCAACTGACAAAGCAAAATGATGAAAGAACTTTCCTGATTCATAGACATCAAATTCAGCAAATCCATTTTTATCAAAAACAATATTTTTAGCTACGAAATCAGCATTTTTGTTAACAATTCCATAACTTAAAAATTTAGATTTTGTGATCTGTTTTAAGGCAAGACAATTTGTATCGTCAGCATTTACAATTAATAAGCCATCTTCCTTTAAAATTCTTGTAAAGTCTTGAAAAGCTTTTACGATATTATCAAATGTTTTATAAAAATCCAAATGGTCATTATCAATGTTTAGAATAATTTCTGTTTTAGGAAAAAAATTCAAAAAATTGGCTTGATATTCACAAGATTCTAAAATAAAGTATTTACTATCACCAACACGATAGTTTCCGTTAATATTTTTTAAAATAGCGCCAACTTGAATAGAAGGGTCTTTTTGCGCATTTAAAAAGCAAATGGAGATCATAGAAGTAGTTGTAGTTTTTCCATGAGTTCCAGAAATACAAATAGATTCCGAATACATTTTTGTCAAATAACCAACAAATTTTCCACGTGTGATTAGTGGAATTTTATTTTGTTTTGCAATTATTATTTCAGGATCATTTTCTTTGATTGCAGCAGAATATATAATTAAATCAGATTTTCCAGCATTTTCCAGATTATGACCAATTGTTACTAAAATTCCATGTGAGTTTAAAGTGTCTGTAATTGCACTTTGTGTTACATCAGAACCAGTAACAATATGCCCCCAATTATGTAGTGTTTCAGCAATAGCACTCATACTAATTCCACCAATTCCAATTAAATGAATATGTTTATATTGAGTTAAATCTTCTATTTCAAAATCCATTTTTTAAAAAATCCATCCTTCCTAAAAGTTTCAAATCTATTATACAATTAAAATATGCTATTTTCAAGTATAATGTTAATATTTATTATGAGATAATTAATAGAAAATATGTATCTTAAAACTATTAAATTCATATTTTTCATAAAAAGTCAAGCAGCCAAAAGTGGAATTGCACAAAAAAGATGACGTTTTAGGACAATAAAAGAAAGAAAAATGTCGAAAAAAGTAGATACTCAAAGATTTTTAGCAAATAATAAGAAAGAAAAAGCAAAAATTGTAAAAAATAAAAAAATATTGTAAAAATGAGCAGGAGTTTTTTTATCTTTGGCGAATAATATAATTAATACATACAAAAAATATATGTATTAATATAAACAATAGAAAGAGGTGCTAAAATGCAAATAACAGATGTACGTTTAAGAAAAGTAAATTCAGAGAACAGAATGAAAGCTGTTGCTTCTGTAACATTCGATAATGAGTTCGTAATTCACGATATCAAAGTTATCGAAAGTGCAAATGGATTATTTATAGCTATGCCAAGTAGAAAAACTCCAAACGGAGAATTCAAAGATATAGCTCATCCAATCAATGCTGAAACAAGAGAAAAAGTTCAAAAAGCAATTTTGGAGGCTTATGATGCTCCAGATGCTGAAACTGTTGAATCAGCAGAATAATATAGAAAAAACAAGTTAACCACTATTTTTTAATAGTGGTTATTTTGTATGAAGAGTAATTTTTCACATAAATTTCACAAAAAGACAATAATTTCGAAAAGATTTTATGATATAGTAAAAATAAAATATGGAGGAAATAAAAATGATAGCAATCGGTGCAGATCATGGTGGATACCAATTAAAAGAAGAAATAAAAAAATATTTAGAGGAGAAAGGAATTCCCTATCAAGATTTTGGAACCTATAGTGAAGAAAGGACGGATTATCCAGTTTTTGGAGAACCAGTTATTCAAGCAGTTCAAAGCAAGGAATATGAAAGAGGAATTTTGATTTGTGGTACAGGATTTGGAATGACAATTCTTGCTAATAAATTTAAAGGAATTCGTTGTGCTTCTTGTTGGAACGAAGAAGTTGCCAAACTTTTGAAAGCACATAACAATGCTAATATTATTGCTTTACCGGGGAGATTTATTAATACTTCCCAAGCAGTTGCTATTTTGAGAGCATGGCTTGGAACTGAATTTATGGAGGGTAGACACACAGAAAGATTACAAATGATAGAAGAAATTGAAAAAAAGAATATGAAATAGGAAGGATGTAAAAATGTGGGGAGACATAGCGATAGCTTTTGTAATAGCTTTTATGACATCTTTTATGATGACACCACAAACCATTAAAATAGCAAGAAGATTAGGAGCGGTTGATACACCAAAAGATGAAAGACGCATTAATAAAGTTCCTATGCCACGTCTTGGTGGATTAGCTGTTATTGCGGGTTTTTTGATGTCAATTGTGTACTTATTAATTGTAATGACAATGGAAGGAAATATTAATTTGTCGCAAGACAACTATTACTCAAAACTATTGGGATTTGCAATAGGACGGTTTCATTATATGTGTCGTCTGTTTTTATGATGATATAAAAGGTGTCAAAGCGATTATAAAATTATTGGCACAAATATTGGCAGCAATTGTAGTTGTAAAGGCTGGAATTATTATTGACTCGATGGATATTCCACTAATTAAAATAGATAGTAACAATACATTGTTTTACCAAATTTTAACGATTTGTTGGATTATTGGAATTACGAATGCGATGAACTTAATTGATGGATTAGATGGACTTTCAACAGGAATTTCTATTATTTCTTGTGGTTCACTTTTGATTATTTTTTCACTAAATCGGTTCACCATTGATTTCGATTATATTAATAACAGCATTATGTGGTTCATTGATAGGATTTTTGCCATATAATTTTAATCCAGCTAAAACTTTTATTGGAGATACAGGCTCGAATTTTCTAGGATTTTGTTTGTCAATTATATCGATTTTGGGAATTGCCAAAACCTATACTGCTATTGTTATTGTAGCTCCATTGATTGTATTTGCTTTACCACTATTTGACACAATTTTTGCCATTTTTAGGCGACTAATTCATGGAAAATC
>CANBLA010000118.1 GCA_947369305.1 uncultured Clostridia bacterium | reverse complement strand
ATCTACACTAAAAAAGACACTCTTTCCCTACACGACGCTCTTCCGATCTTAGAAATTTATCTGCATAATTTTAAAATAAATTTCAAGAAAGGGCTTCCAAAATTCGAAAATTGTGATACAATAAAAACATATAAAAAAATAAAACTATTTTCAAATTATTATATCCCTATAGAAATCGTGAATATGACTCATTTTGAACTAGAAAAAAGCTTCAAAAGCTATACGGAAGAAGAACTTACACAAAAAATAACGGAAAGCTTACAAGAAGAATTCTGTCAAGAAACGGCTATTTCAGATTTGAGTAAAGTACAGCAAAACGTTACCTCCGTAGCAGATGAGAACGGAGTGAGGGTAAAAGTAACTTATTCAGTGGAAGAGAAAATAGGAACCAAAGAAATAGAGGAAAGGAAAGATTAAGTATGGAAGAAAGAAGTTTAAAAGTACTTGCTAATGACACAACCTTTATTAATAAAATTTCAAACACACTAACGAAATTATTGATTCCTACTAAAGTAGGATTAAATGGAATGTTAATCAGTATAAAAAGAAATGCACTTTTGAAGGCATATGAAACATATCAAGCAGTTAAGGGGGATAATAACAAAGAGGAAAATGCTTTGAATCGTTACGAAGAAAGTTACACATTATATTTAGAATCCATTGATAAATATATTATGGATTCGGTTTATAAAAAGGTAAAAAGTGGTAGCAGTTCTACTTTTGAACAAAATGCTTTGTCAAACTAGTATAATGTGGTTCATTTGAAGGATCGAGAATATATGGAATATAAATATCGAAAACAAAAATTTTTACTGGATTTGGATTATAATAGTATTGTAAATGCAGGAAAAGAAAAATTAATTAAACGATATGAAAAATTGTATATTGAAAAAAGTGATGGCTTATATAAAAGTATTTTGAAAAATTATTCAGTAAAATTGGCTGATGGCATTAAAGAGAAAAATTTGAATCAAAATGAATTATATAAAAATATTTTTTCGACCTTGGAAGAATACGTGAAAAATATTTTATCATTGAAATTAGAAAAAGATGCGAAAGAATTTGAAAAAATCCAAGCAGATTGTGATGAGCTAGATCGATTTGACATTGGAAAATTGGATGAACAAGATAAGTTAGAAAAAAATATAATTTTATTAGGAATGAGCAGAACGTTGTTTACACATAGTTTACCACTTGTTGCAGCAGAGCAATGTTATCGTAAATTATTACAAGATGCCCGCAGTTTGATGGTTACCACTAAACAAGAAAAGAAACAAGAAGAGGTTTATAAAACTGTACTTAACATCATTCAAAATTATAATGAAAAATTATTAGCAACCAAAGTGTATTGGGAAAAGCCAGAAGAAAGAGAAGCTTATAAAAAGTTTTGGAACGAATATGAAAAGGCTGAAAACGATGAACAAAAAGAAATTGCTGTCCTAAAAAGAGAATTACAGGATATCACAGAAAATGGACCAAAAGCAAAGCAAATTCGTCAATATTATAAAAACAAATTGGTAAAATTTGGTGCGATGAAACAATATAAGAATCGTTGTAAAACGATTGCAGATGTGAAATATATTAAAAAAGTCGAAGTAGAGGATGAAGCATGAAACAATTTGTGGAAATAGAATATCGAGATTTAGAGCCAAAAGAGGAACAAGAAGTGTTCATGAATAAAATAATGGCTAAATGTTTTGAAGTAGAAAAGTTAGAAGATACAAAATTATATGTCAGCATTATCTTGACAACACCACAAGTCATTAAAGAAATGAATGATCAGTATCGAAATATAAATGAAGAAACAGATGTCTTATCTTTTCCGATGTTTGAAAAAGAGGAAATTCATAATATAACAGAGCAAGAAGCTTTGGGCGATATTGTAATTTCTGTACAAAGAGTGATAGAGCAAGCTCAAGAATATGGACACAGTTTCGAACGTGAATTAGCGTATATGTTAGTTCACGGCTTTTATCATCTAATGGGGGAAGACCACATGGAAGAAAAAGAAAAAATCATTATGCGAGAAAAAGAAGAACATGTGTTAAGTCAATTAAAGATAACACGATAAAATATTTCAAGAAGGACAAACTATGAAATCAAAAAAATGGAAAAATAAAAATTTTTGGGTAGCCTTGCTTCACAGTTTAAATGGAATAAAAAATGCATTTTTAATTGAAAAAAATATGAAAATTCAATGTGTGTTTGCTGTTTTTGCTATTGTTATAGGCTTTTTAGTGGATTTAACAGAAATCGAATGGATTTTGCTTTGTTTAACAATTGGCATAGTATTATTTGCTGAATTTGTCAATACATCAATTGAAAAAGTGCTAGATGTATATAGTGAAAAATATGACGAACAAATAAAACTTGCCAAGGATGTAGCAAGTGGAGCTGTTTTGATAACTGCAATAATGTCAGGTGTTGTGGGAGCTATCTTATTTTTACCAAAAATCATTTAGGAGAAGAAAGATGGATAAAAAGAAGAAATTATATGTTGGAATTGTCATCGTAATAATTTTTGCTTTACTTGCTATTTTGGGAGTTAAGATTTTTCGTAAGAATCAGAAAATCGAAGTTCCTTCTAGTGAGGAACCAGAAATTGCTGAATTACCAGTGGAAGAGAAAAAAGAAGAAATCAAAATATTTCAGGGAAACGAGAGACCAATTGCTTTTATGATTGATAACAATGTTAACGCTAAACCACAATCTTCTTTGAATAAAGCATATCTGATTTATGAAATCATTGTCGAAGGTGGAGAAACAAGACTGATGGCATTGTTTAAGGGTATAGATACATCGTCAGAAGATGTTATGGTTGGACCGATTCGAAGTGCAAGGCATTATTTTATTGATTATGCTTTAGAAAATGATGCAATATATGCGCATTTAGGGCAAAGTCCACAAGCAGAAACTTATATCAAGAATTCTAAGATTGCAGATATTAATGGACAAGCTTATGATACTGGAAAAGCCAAAACGGCAACTGCTTTATTCTGGAGAGAAAAAGCCAAAAAGGCGCCACATAACGCTTATACAAGCATCAATAGTATTGTAGAAATTTGCGGTAAGAAAAATTATAGCACCAAATCGAATAAAGAAAGTGTGCTAAATTATGTAGCAAAAGAAGTTAAGTTTGATGAAAATGCCCAAATGGCTAATAAAGTGAGCATTCCCTATAGCACTGGTCATACGGTGCAATATGTTTATGATGAAACGACTGGAAAATACACACGATTTTCAAAAGGAAAAAAGCAAACCGATGAAGCGACAGGAGAAGATGTTACAACCAAAAATATCATCCTATCTTTTATCAAAAATACGACGTTAAATGATGGTGAAAATAAAGGAAGACAGAATTTAGAGAATCTTACTAAGGCAAATGGATATTATATTACAAATGGAAAAGCAATCAAAATTACGTGCCAAAAACAATCTGCTACAGGACAAACGAAATATTGTGATGGGTTAGGAAATGAAATTGAAGTTAATGATGGAAATACATGGATTAATATTTGTCCGATTGATGCTAGTGTAACATTTGAGTAAAAGGAAGAGAGAAATGGAAAAAAATTTTAAATCAGGATTTGTCTCGTTTGTGGGAAGAACGAATGTTGGAAAATCAACCTTGCTAAATACTTTACTACAAGAAAAAATAGCCATTACAGCCAACAAACCACAAACAACAAGAACAGCTATTAAAGCGATTTTAAATAGTGATGATTATCAAATTATTATAACCGATACACCCG
>CANBLA010000117.1 GCA_947369305.1 uncultured Clostridia bacterium | reverse complement strand
CTGATTGTAAACCTTCTACTAATCGGATTAATTGTTGGAAAGATAATTCATTTTTTAATTCTTCTAATGCTTCCCAAGCACCACTTTCAAAGTTATTTACACATCGCGAAATTGGCTCTTTGAAAATATTTGCATATCTTTCTAACCATTCTAAAATCATTTCAACATTTACTCTTTCGATTTTCATTAGCATTAATATAATAGTTTGAAAGGACATTACTTCATTTTCCATTTCCATTTGACGCATTTTTTTCTGAAACATCAATAACCAAATTGGACCATAATATCCCATCGCTCCTACTGCACAACTGATTAATAATTCAAACCACTTTAGATATTCCGTTTGTACAATTTGTAACTTCTCCCAAATTCTTTCTGTAATTGTTTCAATTTCTTTGTCTGTCGAATCACTATATTCGTCTGATTTGACTATTTCTTTTTTTAATTGTTCTTTTGTAATGGATAAATCTGTTCTAAATTTATATAAGAATACATTATCTTTTTTTGTTTTCTCCATTGCCGTTTTTTCTTCTCTTTCAGACATATTTCCTAATAAATTATAGTCACTTGTTGGCTCTGTAAAAACATAATTAATAGCATATTGATGTGCCTCAAGAATAACAAACATCGACACAATAAATGCAATTATAACACACACTACTCTGTTAATATACAGCCATTCCATCTTTAATTTGGAAGCATTGTCTTTTAGTAATGCTACTACTTTTCTGTATTCTTTCGTACCATCTTTCGGCATGATATAATCAATAAATTTTTTAACAAGCTTTTTTTCATACAATTTTTTCTGCCAAGGATTTTCCGTATTTCTAGTTGTGTTTACACTACCATTATCTTTTAAACTTCGTACAAAAATATAACAAATAATTGTGACAATAACAATTGCCATCTGTGTTAAAAATCCTGCAGTTCCATTATAGAATTGTTTGGTAAAAGCAAATTGGCTAATCGCCCAGTTTTTCATAACATCTAAAAATAGAATTGGCACAGCTGCAATCATGGATAAACTTTGAAATACATAATCTAGTTTATCTCTCTTTAAAATCTCTAATTGCATTTCTTGCACGATATTATTCAAGTTTTTCAAATAAAGTGACGCACCATCTTTATCTTTTCTGTCACCAAATTCTTTTGTCAAATAGGAAACACCAGCAAATTCTTTTAAGTAACTATTGGGTGCAATGTCATAATATTTTTCAAGTTCTGTTTCTGGGTCGTCTGATAACAATACTTCGTGAATTTTTTCAACTTGTCTTGAAACTTCCACTTCGTCATTTTGCGCAACATCGTATAAAGCTTCTTCGACCATGTTATATTCGTGATAACTATGACGCATTTCACCAAACATATCAATTTGTTGTCTTAATACTTGATTATCAATTTTATCGACCATACCTTCCATAAAAGTTTCAATAAAAAATAACTCAAACAGAAATAACGTACACATCAAAATTGGATTGTTTCTTGTTAAATAAATAACAACCATAGTAAGTGGAAAAATAACAACTAATCCTTTAAATACGATTTGGGCAGTTTGTTTTCTTGTTAAATATTCGTCTTCTAAGTTTATAATTTCAAGTCTTCTACGGACTTTTAGGACATATCGTCTCAAAAAAGGTATTTTTGAACAATAAATATACACTTTTTGATAGAACACATCCATGCTAAATCCGCTTGTCTTTGTACCTTCTACTAATTGTGCAATATATTTTGTTTCTTTGGATTTTAATTTATTATTTAAAATCACATATGCAATCAAAATTCCTATTAATAGCACACCAATAATTAGCATAAGATACATTAGCATCTGATTGTCCATATATTGTTTGCACCTCACTTTCGTATTAAGGTTTTATTCCTCTTCTTCAAAATCAAAATTTTCTAATATAAAAGATTTATTCTGTCTGTCTTTTGCTTCATTTGAAGGCGTTGTTGATTTTTGAATTCTATTTACAGGTCTTTGCCTTGTTGGATTTTGAGAAGTTCTTCTTGGAGCTTGTTTTCTTGTAACAGGTGTTGCAGATACTGGAATAGTTTCCTGCATTTCATTTCCAAGTTTTATTTTTGGTGGTTTAATCCCCCAATTTCTCTCTAAAAATTTGTCAAATGCTTGCATGTCTGTGTCTTCCATGTTGATTCGCATTTCTTTAATATTTTTTTCACTAATTGGATTTGTTAAAACATAACTATCATTAACATATTCCATAATATTACGATATTTGTATAATTCTCGATTGGTGGTTTTTCCAAAGAAAATGGCTGCATTGTCCATAAATTTGTCAAACTTTCCTTCTAAAGTTTTTTCCTTTCTGTGGTCAAAAGTATATTCGTTCTTTTCTTCGACAGGAATGCATTCCGTGATTCTTTCAATGTATCTGACACCACGAAAGTCTTTGACTAAGTGAATGTCAAAATTTAGAACTTGTACAACTTGCTCTTCTGCAGTTCTTTCGTCTTTGAAAACACCTGCACGAAGCATTGAGTTACGAAGTGCTGTTACTAAATCTGGGAAGGTTTTAGCGTGGTGCGTAAATAAAGTAAATTTAGACGCAACCTGCGCAGATTGAATCATCCAAGATGCTACGGGATCTGTTGCAACCTCTCCGGATGATGTTTACAGAACCGTCAGTTTTTTTCTGAACGTCCAAACAATCTTGACCAGAAATCGTTTCTGTCTCACGCATTGACAAAATATTTCGCGTTGGATAAATTTTTCTTAAATGAAGCTCGAACGCGGTTTCTGTGATACGAAGGTTCATAGTTTCGTAAATATTTTCAATCATAGCCATCAGCATCGTGGTTTTTCCGGCAACCTTGCTCACCAGTAAGAGAAATAATTCTAGCTCCTTTAACTAAATACTTCAATAATTCAATTGCCTCATCTTTTCCTTCGCATTTAATAATTTGCTCCAAAGTTGCACGTTTTACGTCAAATTTTCTGACAAAAAACGCCCATGTTTCTGACATAGAAGGTCTCACAACAACGACACGAGAACCGTCTTTCATTTCATTGATTTTAAATCCATTGGTATCAGACAACTGTCCCGGATTGTTATATTTATAAATATTTTGACAAACTCTTTTTAGTTCTGCTTCTGTTCCAAACGACAAGAACGCTAAACGAATCGATTTACCTTGGAACATAATCCAAATACTATCGCATGCTCTTGGCACTTTGGCTTCCATAGCTTGTCTTAAATAATCGCCATCGGTTTGAGCAACTTGACTTAGGAAACTTTCTGGAAGTCCTGATACACCACCTGAAATACCATCAATATTCATATCACGCACTTCATCAATTGTGCTGAAACCTTTGTATTGTTGATAAATTCTCTGAACAATAACTTCTAGTTTATCGGTAAAATCTAATTCGAAATTTTCTTTTTCATAAATATCGTTAATTTCGTCTTCTGTGATAACATAGCATGGTTTTGATTCTCCTTCAACATATTTCAAAACGGCTAAGTTGTATTTTTTTATCATTTCTGTTAGTGCTTCATAAGCAAATGTTTTTTTGTATTCGTGAATTAAAATATCAAATTTGTCTTGAGCAGTTAAAAGTGAAGGTGTGTCAAATGGTAACACTCTTGCAATATTAGTTTCGTTGATGCCATATTCTTTGGAAAGTAAGTCATAGATTAATTCTTTGACATATTTTTTGTCATTGACATCACCATATGTACAGCCTTTTAAAGCTTTTTTTAGTTCGTATTTTTTGTTCTTTCTTCTTTTCAACT
>CANBLA010000116.1 GCA_947369305.1 uncultured Clostridia bacterium | reverse complement strand
TCTACACACAAAAAGACACTCTTTCCCTACACGACGCTCTTCCGATCTATGGGAGCTGGACCATCTTCATATGGTATGACAGATACGATGGGAAGAATGCACTCAGATGCACAATTTGCAGGAAGTTCCTCTGTTCCAGCACACGTTGAAATGATGGGATTAATCGGTATGGGTAACAACCCTATGGTTGGCGCAACAGTTGCTGTTTCAGTTGCTGTTTATGAGGTAATGAAATAACAATATTTAGAAAAGAAGAAAGAAGTCTTAGTGAAAATGGAAGACTTCTTTTTTATTGTAAAAAATTAGAAACTACGACGGTGATTAACAGTTATAGGCAATAAAAATTAGTTCATAGATTCTAACTATGTCGATTTTTGTCACAAAATCTCTGACGAAAAATGACTTTATTAAAAAAATAGCTTGCAAATTTTCCAAAAAAATATTATACTTACATTTGTAATTCATTTATATTACAAATTTTACAAAACAAAAAATAAGGAGGGATTATTTTGAGCGAGAAAATCAAAATATTTATAGCAGATGACAATACAGAATTTGTTTCGACATTAGTTACATATCTTGACCGACAAGAAGATATGGAGGTGGTTGATACTGCTAGAGATGGAGCAGAAACAATAGAAAAGGTTATAAAATGTAATCCAGATGTTGCGCTTCTAGACATTATTATGCCACAAATTGACGGTTTAGGAGTGTTGGAAGCAATGAATGAAAAACTTGATACATTGCCAATATGTATTATGCTATCTGCTGTTGGACAAGACAGAGTGACATCTAAGGCTATATGTCTAGGTGCTCAATATTATGTAGTAAAACCCTTTGAAATGGATGTACTAGCGAAAAGAATTAGAGAATTAGTAAAAAATGAATCAAGTGAGACATTAAAAGAAGTAAGAGATACGTATATCAAAACAGATAACAGCAAATTAAATTTAGAAGCGAAAGTAACAAATATCATTCATGATGTCGGTGTTCCAGCGCACATTAAAGGTTACCAATATTTACGTGATGGAATTATGATGGCAGTAAAAGATGTTGACATTATTAATCAAATTACAAAACAATTATATCCAGATTTAGCTAAAAAATATAAGACAACTCCATCTCGCGTAGAACGTGCCATTAGACATGCTATAGAAGTTGCTTGGAATCGAGGTCAGATTGAATCAATGGAAAGTATCTTTGGTTATACAATAAATTCCAATCGAGGTAAACCGACCAATTCAGAATTTATAGCCATGATTGCCGATAAATTACGTTTAGAAATAAAAACAGCATAAACTTTTCGAAAATAAACTTTTCAAAAGTGAGTAATTTTTAATTACTGCACAGTTTGAAAAGTTTATTTTTTTGCTACTTGAAAAGATATGATTTGATATGATAAAATAAAAAAAAGGAGGAATATTATGCCAATTCATAACGAAGCGAAAAAATCAGAAATTGCAAAAGTAGTCTTAATGCCCGGAGATCCATTACGAGCAAAATACATTGCAGAAAAATTTTTAGAAGATTATCAATTAGTTAATCAAGTAAGAAATGTGTTTGCCTATACTGGAAAATATAAAGGAAAAGAACTAACTGTTATGGCATCTGGAATGGGAATGCCTAGTATGGGAATTTACGCATACGAATTATACCAATTTTATAATGTAGATTGTATTATTCGAATTGGTTCTTGTGGTTCCTATGTACAAGAGTTAAATTTGTTAGATATGGTCTTGATAAATGAAAGTTATACTATGGGAAATTTTGCTCAGCATATGAGTGGAGAAAAATGTGATACTACTAAAGCTTCTCCACAAATCAATCATATTATTCAAGAAACGGCAAAAGAACAAAATATTGAGTGTATTCAAACTAATGTTGCTTGTACAGAATGTTTTGATGCTTATATGGTTCATCCTGAAGAATATGTCAAAAAATTGCCAAAAGAAAAGAACATTACATGTTCTGAAATGGAGGCATTTGCCTTATTTTATACGGCTGAGAAACTTCACAAGAAGGCTGCTTGTTTGCTTACAGTAGTAGATTCTAATTGTAAAAAAGAGGTTTTGCAGTCAGAAGATAGAGAAAAATCACTAAATCATATGATAAAATTGGCTTTGGAAAGTGCGATAAAAATATATGGATAAATCTATTGCAATTGCTAGAATAGTATAATATAATAGGTTCAATTCATAGGAGGTAGAAGCATGGATGCAACAATTTTAATAGCAGATGATGAACTAAGAATGAGAAAATTAGTTAAAGATTTTTTGAAACAGAAAAATTATCCTATATTAGAAGCTGAAGATGGTGAAAAAGCTCTACAGATATTTCAAGAAAATAAAAATAGAATAAATTTGGTATTGTTAGATGTTATGATGCCGAAATTGGATGGCTGGTCGGTTTTAAGACAAATCAGACAAATAGATAAAAATATTCCTATTATTATGCTAACAGCCAGAAGTGAAGAACAAGATGAACTTTTTGGTTTTGAACTTGGTGTTGATGAATATATTACAAAACCATTTAGTCCCAAAATTCTAGTTGCACGAGTTGAAGCCATTCTAAAACGTGCCAATCCAATGAAAAAAGAACTGAAAAGTCATGATGGCATTGTGCTTGATAATGATGCCAGAACTGTTACCGTAGATGGCAAAAACATTGAATTAAGTTTTCGTGAATATGAACTTTTGAAATATTTATTAGACAACGAAAATATTGCTTTGTCACGCGACAAAATTTTAAATACGGTTTGGAATTATGACTATTATGGTGATTCTAGAACGATTGACAGTCACATCAAAAAAATTCGCCATAAACTTGGTAAAAAGGGAAAATACATTCAAACAATTCGAGGAATTGGCTATAAATTTGAGATTAAATAGAGGTTTTTATGAAAAAAATGTTTCAATCTGTTAGAGCAAAATTGTTTTTAACATTATGCATTGTCATTTTCATGATTATTGCGTTTTTGGTCATTATTAATAGTTCAGTTTTAGAGAGCTTTTACTATTATTCTAAAAAAAATGCGTCTTTAGAGGCATTTTATTATATTAATAAAACAATGGATACGACAGATAGTAAAGAGTTTCATTTAGAACTGGAAAAATTATCACTAACCAATAATTTTGATATTATCATTAAAAAAGATAATGAGTCAATATATACAACAAACAAGGACTTTTCGAGTGATTTTGGCGAAATTCCAGAAGTGAAATATCAAGTTGAATATAATGTTTTCAGACAAGATGATATTATGTATTCTAATCAAAATGTAACCATTCGCAAAATTCAAGATAAAAAAAATGGGATTAATTTTATATTACTTTCTGGAACATTAGAAAATGGTGCTGAAATTTTTATTCGAATGCCGATTACTTTAATTAAAGAAAGTGTTGAAATTTCTAATAAATTTTTGTATTTAATTGCATTAATAGCAGTTATTTTAGGTGGAATTGCCATCACTTGGATTACCGAAAGATTTACCAAACCCATTGAAGAATTAAATGATATTGCCAACAAAATGGCAAATTTAGATTTTACAAAAAAGTACCGAATTCATGACAACAACGACGAAATTGATGAACTTGGAAAAAGCATTAATACGATGTCGATCAAACTAGAGGAAACCATTCAACAATTGAAACGTAACAATATGGAATTAGAGCGAGATATTGAAGAAAAGTCAAAAATTGATGAAATGAGAAAACAATTTATTTCAGATGTTTCCCATGAACTAAAAACACCAATTGCTTTAATA
>CANBLA010000115.1 GCA_947369305.1 uncultured Clostridia bacterium | reverse complement strand
AGAATTATCTTCTGTTTGTTCTTGTGAGTCAGAATTTTCTTCACTTGGTACTTCGTCAGTTGTATCGATTGGTATAGCATTGGTCAAATCAATTGAGCCATCTAATCCCTCATCTACTTCTTCTACATTTTCTGTATCAGATGCAACAAATGTTTTTAGTTTTTCAATTCCAAAACGATTTAAGTTTTCAAAGCATACATCTAGTACAAATACAATTGCACAAACAATTAGAACAATTGATATTACTGCAGATGTATTGTTAACTAACTTTTTTAATGTTGGCCAAGTTACTTTTTTTAATTCAGATTTTAATTCTTTGAAAAAATTGTTCTTGTTTTTTTCTTTATTCATATCCTTTTTCGCCATTTTTTCCCCCTTACAGGATTTATTTCGTTTCTTTATGCACTATATGTCGTTTGCAGAACTTACAATATTTTTTTATTTCTAATCTGTCTGTGTTATTTCTCTTGTTTTTCGACGTTGTATACGTTCTTCTTTTACATTCTGTACATTCTAATATGATATTTTCTCTTGGTCCTTTTGAAGCCATTTTTATTACACCTCCGCTTTTTTACTTATTTTAACGATGTGAGTTTATGTATCTTTTCCAATACATGCTTAAATACTTTATCATAATTTTATCTAACTGTCAATGATTTTCTAAGATTTTTTATGAATATTTTTCGATTTCTTTTTCTTTTTTACTGAAAAACCAAACTTTCCGACTTTCTTTCCTTGTGTATAATACCCACCATTACTATAAGATATTAGTTTACATTTTGAAATATCAAAACCACCTTTTTCATCCATATATTTCTCATCCGCATGAATTGCTAGAACTTTTGCTACAAATTGTGTATGACTTCCATAACTTTTTTCTTCTATTACTTTACACTCAACGGAAACTGGACTTTCTTTTATCATTGGACACGTGACAAAATCAGCTTTTTCCTTCGTGAGTTTCATTTCTTTAAATTTATCAAATTGAGCACCACTTTTCACACCACACCAATCAGTCGCAAATGCTAATTTTTCCGTTGTCAAATTAATCACAAATTCTTTGCTTTCTTTAATCAAATGATAAGAATAACGCTCTGGTCTTACTGAAATATATACAATCGGAGGACAGGTATTTACAATACCTGTCCATGCGACTGTTATGATATTTGATTTTTCTTTATTGCCACAACTAACCATCACGGCTGGAATTGGATACAAAAATGTTCCCGGTTTCCAAGTTATTTTTCCCATTCCTCTTCACCTCTAACTTCTAATTTTGTTTCTTTTTCTAAGATACATTCTATATAATATTCTTGCATTTTTTTAAAACATTCTTTAATTTGAGTAAATGTATATGCTTTTTCTGTTGGCCAACTTTTACACTTCTTTGCTCCTACACATTTGGCTAATTCCAAAGCTGTAACCAAATCGCTATCGCAAATATTATTATATTCAATATAACATTTTCCCTCTTGATCCTTTAAAACACCTCCAATAAATCCATTGTTGCATAAATTAGCTACATCAATTCTTGCATTAGAAACAAAGACTTCTCTAAAATAATCTCTGTCTTTTATTGGATCTTTCTCATCTAGTTTTGCAATTACAATATCATTACGTACTAATTGATTATTTTCATCTAATTTACTTACTCCAATAATATCTGCTTTATCTTGATAGGTTGCTTTTCCTTCTGGATTTTGCTCTGTTGGAGATTGAATATTGGTTTCATAAAGGAATTTTCCTAATCGAATTATAATGACTCTCTCATCTTCTATATTCTTTTCATCCATCAAACACGCATCTGGCAGTCTTGTTTCTAAAAATCCCCAACGGTATGGAAGTCCTGTATACGAAGGAAACTTATTTTCTGGATCCACTCTTTGTTTATTTTTTTGCATTGTTTCTTTTAATTGCTCCATTGTACGCACTCCTTTTGTATGTGCGATTTTTTCTGGAGCAGATTTTTCCATAATTTTCAGTCTCGCTCTTATTTTTTCGACACTTTTTATTCCTTTAGATAGTGTCTGCAAAGATTGACGATATATTTCAAGTGATTTTTGATACGAATCCGATCCCTCTTGCCTGCTACATTCTTCTATTCCTACAGAATTTGTTTCTTGCCTTTTTTCAAAACACATCTGTCTTCTTTTTTCACTCTTTATCATACGATACGCATCTTTAAATTTATCTGCACTTTCTGGTTTCTGATTTTTTAAATAATAATAGGTTACAAATACCAATCGATTAAATATCATTTCTTTTTTCTTAGTTTCGTTAGGTATTGCATGTACTTTCGCTATAAACTTTTGGCAAGTTTCCTCCGTGTAAATATCTTTAGATGCACCCCAAAAAGCCTTCATTCTACTTTCTAAATTTTCCAATGAAAGTTCTTCATAACAGTTGGGAAGTCTCAAAACAGAATACGGATTCAACATAATTTTTCTCCTTTTCTTTCGATATAGTATATTATACCATATTTTTACAGAAAAGTCAAGTTTTATGTTAATTTTGAATTTTAGTTACAACGCCATCAATGTTTTGATAAATTCTTTTTTTATTAATTTTCATTTTATTCAAAATCTCTTTTTCCAAATCTACATTCAATATCTCCGAAAGCCCCAACAAATAAATCGCAACGTCTGCCAATTCTTCGCCAACATTGCCCTTTTTCTTCCAATATGCATCATAGGCTTCGCCTAACTCTCCATACGTTAGCGCAAATTCCATACTGACATCTGTTACATTAAATTTTTTATCTAATTTGTTTTGATATATTTCTTTTTGTAGTTGTTTTAAATCTACCATAATTTCCACTCCCTACTTTTTATATATTCTCATTCCAATTTCTCCAACCATAATTATCATTTATAAATAATATAATTGGGTCTAACAACATCGGCAATAATGAGAAATTTCCTTTTAATACAGGTATTCCCCATAATAGTATTAAAATAATATCATTTCCTATATAAAATAGAAAACTATATTTACTTCTTCTCGTAATCAAATACGTCGCAATTAAGCTTGTAACCATAGATAAACTAGAGATGATTAGTTGGCTTGTGTTGAAATATTTTAATACATAATAAAGCACTACAAAACTGACTAAACTTGCAAAACTTAAAATTATCCATTCTTTTTTGGAAATTTGATTTGCTTCAACTGTAGCCGTTTCCTTATTTTTATGCGTTACCCATGAAATCACACCATACAGGTACATGGGAAATACAATAAAAACATAAATAATAACTTCCCCATAATACTGGTTTTGATAGGATAGGATATAATATCACCTCTAGCAATCCTACAAATTGACTTATTATCTTTCCTTTTGCTTGTAATAAAGCGCAAAGAATTCCTATCAAAGAAGTCATAAGAGTCAATATTTGACTTTTGAAAACAATTGCTGATACCAAAATCGATAGAACACTTATTATTAATAATCCAATTTCAAAAGCCTTCCAATCTTTAAATAATTTTTTCATAAAACTTCTCCCTTAACTTTGTATTTTCTTCTTCAATTCACCAATCATCTCTTCATAATTCGAATATTCTTTCGTTACTTCATCTGCTTCTCCACTCGAAAAATTCCTCAAAAATACCATTTTAAACTTCATAAATTCGCTAATACTCTCAAAATATCTTTTTATGTCATTGGCAACCTCTTGATTTTCTTTTTCGCTGATTTGCCCAATCGTAATTAAATAAATTGTTTTTCCTTTTAAAATTTCTGGACGCGAAGAATACGGATTCCATCTGTCAATAACATTTTTCAAAATACCAGTAATGTGA
>CANBLA010000114.1 GCA_947369305.1 uncultured Clostridia bacterium | reverse complement strand
AAAAAATTTTAAGTGATTGCCATTAACTCTTTGGTCAAATTAGCCAAAATAATCAATTACAACTTACGCAGAAATCGTTAACATTGCCGGATTTACTACACCATCGCCTTCATGCCCATACCTTAAGTTATGCTGCACTCTCAATTCTTCGCCATATTTCCAAACGGAAGACAAAATACCGACTGCACATCCATACATGAAACCAGTTATCCCATCTATGTCAGCAAAATAAGAACTCCTGTCCCATACTTCGGACACTTTCTTGTCATATTTAGCCATCAGGTATTCCATGTACTGTGCCCATAATATAGTATACTCTATCACTCCATTGCTGTAGTTGTCTTTGGAGTTAATGGCTTTGCAGTTTTCCCATTCCGCCTGTTTCTTTTTATCCACAATGGTAAAATCTGCATTCTTTTGGAAGTCTCTGACTTTCTGAACAACAGCCTTTTTCCTGCAATTCTTTTTCCCATAAACCGCTGGATATATCACAACTTCTTTTGTACAGATACAATATCTGGTCAACATTCTGATCATCCACTCTGATAGAAAATTGATTGAATTCTACTTCTAATGCTTTGACACCGTAGAAATTAGAATATGGAACAAAGAATTTTCTTAAATTTGCGACAAAGTTCGAAATAAGACCGCTTGCTGCACTTTCAACTGTTACAACTCCATCTTTTATAGATGAAATTATGATGCTCTCCCTTGTATCAGGATTCCTAAACCATAAACTTTTTCCCCATTTGAATATTTCATCAAAGCGGAAAGAATTGGCATAAATTTCATACCGCATGTTTGGTTTATCAGAATCTCTAAGCGGAATGCGTTTCTGACAAGTTTCAGTGTCAACAGAAACATCGTTGTTGCCTTTCTTATAGTCAGGCATGGACATCGCTTTCATAAGCATACAGATAATATCCTTTCTGCCGGTGCTTTTTCTAACCTGCAAACGAATGTTGCGATAATTCAGAATTACAGCATCCAAATTTGAAAAATTGCTTCTGCTTGAAAACATTCCAGATATAATTTCCGCAACTCTGGAAATGCTTTCCGCATAGTCAATTGCAATCTCCATAACTCCGTCTGCATACGACGTCACTTTTACAGCAGTCTCTGTCCAGTTGCTTCCGATGTTGCGCTTAAAAACAGCGGCTTCAAAAACAAAACCTCCATCTGCTGCAACGCCCTTAAAGTTAATCCATGTTACCTCTTTCCGACTTTCTCTTCTCATAATAAATTCTCCTTTCAATAAGTTATAATTATACTTTTTACGCAATTCTAATTACAATTTGCATATTTTAAAGTTGCTTAATTATATTATATCATATTTTACATAAAGTGTCAAGTTTTTAAACCGTCACTTAAAATTTTACTAATATTCTAAGATCACTTATACACTTTTATTTAATTACATAAAAAAAAACAATTTATGTATCATTTCATAAATTGTTTTTTCCATACTCAATAAAACACATTATTTGTGCTATTTTCCGTTTTCAATTATTTTTCTCTTGCTAAAAGTATCAATCTAGCACTCGAATCATCTGTACAAGTTGAAAGTGAGATTTCTCTTGCCCCTCCTGTATCTCTTTGCATATAACTTGCATCACTTGGCGATGTCTCATAACGATCATAAATCTCATATGTAACTGTATTTCCTAATTGATCCGTAATTTTTACAAGATCTCCTTTCGATAATTTCTTATTATCCGAGAAAAACAATTTATTTCTATAGTTATGTCCAACAATGGTTGTATTCCCTTGCTCATTTAAACCAACCCCATATAAAATAGCTACTGAAGTTTCAAGTGATTTTTTCGTCACTTCTGATAAAATTGGATATTTTATTCCTGTTTTAGGAATTTCTATTGTTCCCATAACTTCGTAACCTTCCATATAGGTCTTTTCTCCTGCTTGTTTTTGAGATTCTACGGAACTAATCGAATCCAATGGATTGTCTGCATTTCCATTATTTTTATCTTCTTTTTCATCAAATTCCCTTCGGATGGATGAATCTGAAAATTGATCTACCACTTCTTTTGCTTTGTTATTTTTGGCATTTACCACAAAAATATCATACACAAAATAGCCAACCGTTCCCACAATTCCAATAATTACAATCACCAAAAGTACTGACAAGGCTTTACTATACTTGCTATTAAACATAATAAAACATCCTCCTTTTCTTTTTTATAAAATACTCCTAATTTTATTATACACTATTTTTCGAACTTTGTCAAGTTTTATGTCGACCATCATCCTCCTACTCCAAAATTGCCTTAATCCTTCTAACACCGCTAGAAGATGCCTCTTCTTTTTTAATTTTAAAATGTCCTAATTTTCGAGTATTTGTCACATGTGGTCCTCCACAAATCTCTTTGCTAAAATCACCAATTGTATAAACTTTTACTTTTTCACCATATTTATTTTCAAACAATCCAATTGCCCCAGAATTCTTAGCTTCTTCTAAGCTCATTTCTTCGCAAATAACTTCCAAATCTTTTGTAATTTGTTCATTCACAATCTTTTCAACTTCATCTAATTCTTCTTTTGTAACCTTTTGTGGATGTGAAAAATCGAAACGCAATCTTTCTTCTGTAATATTGGAACCTTTTTGGTTTACATGATCTCCTAAAACCATTTTCAAAGCTTTGTGTAACAAATGAGTTGCTGTATGATACATAATCGACTTTTCACTTTGATCAGCTAGTCCACCTTTAAACTTTGCTTCACTTCCCATTCTGGATTTTTCTTGATGCTCTTTAAATAATTTGCTAAATTCCGTCATTTCTACTTTTAAACCATTTTCACTTGCTAATTCAACTGTCATCTCTGGTGGGAAACCATAGGTTTCATATAAATTGAATACCGTTTGTGTATCAATTTGCGCTTTATCTTCTGTCTTTAACTTGTTTACTACTTTTTCAAATTCTTTTTCACCTTTAGCTAGCGTTTTCATAAACTTATCTTTTTCTTCTAAAATAACGCTTTTGATTGTCTCTTTATTCTTTACTAATTCTGGGTACATTTCTTGTAATGCTTGAATAGAAATGTCAATAATTTCTGGAAGTGAACTTAAATCAATTCCAAGTTTATTTAAATGACGTGTCATTCTACGAAGCAAACGTCGTAAAATATAACCTCTATCGACATTACTTGGACGTCCTCCGTCATTGATAATCATCATGCTAGAACGCAAATGTTCTGCTACAATTCTTCTACTTTGAATAAAATCTCGTTTTTGTAATATTTGTAATTTGTCCATAACTGGTGCAAAAAGTTCGATCTCAAATGGTGTCTGTTTGCCTTGTAAAAGCATTGCCATTCTTTCTAAACCTAGTCCAGTATCGACATTTTTTTGCTTTAATTTCGTGTACGTTCCGTCTTTTCCTTTGAAATATTCCATAAATACATTGTTCCAAATTTCAACATATTTTCCACAATCACAAGCAGGATTGCAATGTTCACTACAAGCTGGCTTTCCCGTATCGTAAAACATTTCTGTATCAGGTCCGCAAGGGCCTTCTTCTCCAGCAATCCACCAGTTATCGTTTTTTCCAAAGAAATAAATTCTATCATCTGGAATTCCCACTTTTTTCCAGCATTCATAGGAAATGCCATCACGTGGTGCATCTTCATCTCCTGCAAAACACGTAACTGATAATTTTTCAGCTGGAATACCTAATTCTTTTGTTAAAAATTCAAAACTCATGCTAATTGATTCTTCTTTAAAATAATCACCCAAAGACCAATTACCAAGCATTTCAAAATACGTCAAATGTCGATTATCCCCAACTTCGTCGATATCA
>CANBLA010000113.1 GCA_947369305.1 uncultured Clostridia bacterium | reverse complement strand
ATTGACATACAGGGTTCTGTCTGCCATTTGCCATAATTTGCTTAAAAATTCGTCATCACACTTGAAATCTCCTGTCATTTCTGTATCATAACCAGTTTCTCGATAACCTAAGCTGATGATTTTGATGCCTTTGGGAATTTCATAATAGACTTTTTCCCCATTCATCCACGCAAGCGACTCAAATTCTTGCAAACCTTCTTTTGTCAAATACGTACATTTTACAGAATCACCACTAACATCGGCATATTGGTCCGTTTTGATGGTGATTTTTTGACCTGCTGGTGCTTCGATTTTCAAATAAGGCGAAAATTGGGCATTATAAGGAATTTTCATCTCTACTGTCTCTGTCTTCGTTGTCGTATGATTTGTATATTCTGGCATATTGTCATATTCTTTTAAGCCATAATCTTTAAATTGCGGGATGTCACGCTCAATCATCTCGCCCCAAGGTTCTGCGCCTGCTTTTCCTAGTATTCTGGCATTTTCCCATGTAGTATCATCATAATCGGATTGGTACCAGTTTTCATCGGCTAGGGTTGCATCATAATAGACATTATATTCAATTAAGCGTTTGTTGGGTCTTAATTCATCTTGTAAATAAGCTTTATGTCTGGCAACTTTCCAAGTATCGTTGCTGACTAAATAGTTGTTTCCAATTTGGGCTTGAAATAGCATGGCTCCTTGTCCACTTGAATTGTGGGAATAGCTAATGTCGCCCCAATACCAGACAAGAACTGCGATTGTATTTTCGCCTTCGTGTAAATATTTTGTTAAATCCACTTCATCATAATAAATCGAATTTCTGGTTTGTCCGCGTTTTACAGCGCCTTCGCGTACCACCATTTTGCCATTGATGTAAAGCCAATATTTGGAATCAACGGCAATTTGGGCAAGAACATTTTCAATATCTTTCTGTTTTAAATTGACTTTTTTGCGAAAACACATCCAAGTGTTGTTTTCAGTACTTGCATCCCAAATGTAATTTCCATGCCATTCAAGGGATGGTTCTACAGGTTCGATTGCTACTTCTTCAACTTCTGGTTTCTTTTTTAGCATAAAAATTGTAGCAATTACAATAACTATGATTAATATGATAAAAACAAATCCGATTTTCTTTTTCATTTTTTTCCTCTTTACAGTCCTAATTTTTTACAAATTCTATCTGCGATTTTTTGCATGCCTTGGTCATTAGGATGGAATGCTTCTTCGATGGTGGATATGGTGTTTTTGTTGCCATCGATTGTAGTTATTTCAGCACCAATGTGCGATTTGTTTTCGTCTACGACTAAATCACTAATGTCGACAAATTCCATCCCTAAATTTTGCGCAATTTGAGACATGATAGCCAATCTTTCTTCGTTGATAAACCACATGCCAACTAACAACATTTTAGCATTTGGTGAATATTGCTTGACATGGTTTACTAACTCTGTTACACTTTCCTCAAAAGTCTCAGTTGGTACACAATTGTCGCCTAATTGAAAAATGACTAAGTCTTGATTGGCTACTAAATCGGGTTTTAAGTTATCTTGTATCCAATCGGTTCTACTGCGAATAATGCGGTTTTCTTCCCAGTGAATACAGCTGATTCGGTTCATATTCAAGTTTTTATATTTTTCTTGTAGGCGCTGTTTGGTTAAATAATAATAATCATGATAAGGATCGCTGGCTGCCATGCCAATTCCGTCGCGCTCTAAAGTAAGACTGTTTCCAATAACGAAAACGTTATAGGATTTTTCTTGGCTTTGGGATTGGTTGTTTTCTTCTTTTTGTAACGGTTTTGTTTCATTTTCTGAAACTTCAATCGTGTCTTTCTTGATAAACATTTTTTCCGCTACAAAAATAAGTACAGCAATCAAAATTATTGCCAATAGCAACTTTTTTAGTATATTTTTCATTTACATCTCCTTTAATTTTTGTAATAAAAATGGGGTAAGCAATTTGTAGCCAGATTCTTTTATGTGAATCCAGTCATCTTGTCGGTACGTAGTTCCTGTGCCTGCAAAATGGTTGGATCCATCGAAATATTGTATTTGCCATTTTTGACACATTTTTTGTACTTGTTGATAAAATGCATCGCGTCTTGTGGCAATTTCTTGTTGGGCTGAGATTTGACTTGTTAAATGAGAGATAGTCTCATCGTCTAATAAAAATGGCTGAAAATAGCATAATTTTGCGTTTGGAAACTTGTTTTTGAGTTCTAAAACAACTTCTTCTAAATCGGCGATTACAGTTTCTCCCTTTAAAAGATTTTGAGAATTCAAATCGATTGTCCCAATTTCTTTTTTTAAGTCTTGATTTAAGAAGCCTAGCGCATAACCCATGATATCATTTGCTCCACCGTCAAAGACAATGATATCGGGACTTCCCGTCAAAGTTTTGGCTTGATTTAGCATGATGATGTTGTCTGTTCCAGAATTGTCTGTGATGGTGCTTCCGCTTTTAGAATTGTTGATAAAATTAGTGTTTGGCAAATCTTTTGCTAAATAATAATCAAATCCGTGAAATTCATTTCCATAACCTTCGATTAGCGAATCACCAATAAAAGCAATGGTTTTACCATCTAATGTATTTTCTTGCGCTGGATGGATGGTTTCGGTATGGGTAATCACGTTTTGCGCTTTGTTTTCAAAGGCAATATTTTCTGGCTGATTGACAATATTTTCATGATTTTCGTTATGCAGAATAACAATAATTGCGATAAATAATAAAATAGCAACGATAATCTTTTTCATAAATCGTCCTTTCTCTTTTAAAATTGGAAATACAAAAATTCTTGTACGGTTCCAGATGCCAACATAATCACAGCAAACATGCCGAAACAGTAAATCGGCCATCTTAGGAAAAATGGGATTTTTCTGAATTTTTGGTAAATGTCGATTTTGTGAATTGTCAAAATGTCAAAAATCAATAATACCACGGTTCCAATCGCTATACTGACAAGAGAATCTTGGCTCACATTGGCTAAAATTTTGATGCCATCAAAGTTATTTTTGAACATATTGGTGAACATTTGAATGGCAGGTTTTAGGTCGCCAATGCAAAACAAGAAGTAGCCTCCCAAAACTAAACAAAATGTACGCAAAATTTGAAATGCGCCATAAAGTTTAGTTTGAACCAGTTTTGGGAATTTTTCATAAAATTTATCATAAACCGGAGCAAGCAAAGTTGACAAAATGATAATTCCCCCATGATACATGCCATACAAAATATAGCCCCAAGTTGAACCATGCCAAAATCCAATTAAAATCCACAAAATCACTAAGGCAAAAACGGTTGGCAAATTATTGGATAAATATTTATTTTTGTCTTTCCAATATTTTCTAATTTTGCTTGCCAAATTTCCTCTTAAAATGGGATAATACACATAATCACGAAACCAGGCACCTAAGGAAATGTGCCATCTTCTCCAGTATTCGGCAATGGATTTGGAAAAATAAGGTGCGTCAAAATTTTCGGCAATTCGGATGCCTAATATTTTGGAACAACCAATGGCAATGTCCATATATCCTGAAAAATCGGCGTATAGCTGAATCGCATAAAATACAATTGCAATCAAAATATTGATGCCAAAATATTGATCTAAATTGGTTGTGACGGTTCCCACAATTGGTGCTAGTTTATCTGCAACTAACATTTTTTTCAACACACCAATTACAATTCGATAAATTCCTTGTACAGCTTGATTATAATCAAATTTTTTGCCTTCAAATAAGTCTTTGGATAAATCGTTGTATTTGTCCATTGGACCTTGCAAAATGTGCGGAAAATAGGAAACAAATAAAAAGTATTTTAGAAAATTCTTTTCGGCTGGATATTCCCCTCGATA
>CANBLA010000112.1 GCA_947369305.1 uncultured Clostridia bacterium | reverse complement strand
CCTGTTACATATTTAAGCCCTGCTGTGACTGCTGCTTGATGCCCAAAGTTTCTGGAAAAGGAAATGATTTTTACATGCGTATCTTGGGTTGCCAGTTCCATTAACATTTGTAAGGTTTTGTCTTGACTTCCGTCGTTTATGAAAATCATTTCGTATTGATAAGATTCGATTTTTTGAAGCACATTTGTTAGTCTTGTGTAACATTCTTCTATTATTTTTTCTTCACAATACATTGGAATAATGACAGATATTTTTTTCATTTTTTTCCTTTCAAAAATCCTTTTATTTTTTTGGCAGTTTGCCACCATTTTGTGTTTTGCTTTTTCTGAAATCGCTCCACTAAAAAGTTGTATCTATTTTTGAAATCTCGTAAAAGATTTAATTCGGCATTTGTGTTAATGAGTGTGACTCGTAAATCGTAAACATCGGTTTTTTGTTGCAAAAGATCCATTGGATTTGTGCAGACTTTTTCGTTTTTGATGGTTCCACTTTTTTGATAGATTTCGAAATATTCGTCTTGCATTTTTTGGACGGTTTTAAATTCGTATTTTTTAAAATAATTTTTTACTTCTTGATAGGTTTGTTTGTCATTTTTGATTTCTTCTATTTTCTTTAAAATATCTTCTATGGAAGTGCCTATCGGAAGCACCCAACCGAGTTTATCGTGTTTTAGGCGGTCTGCTATGGCACCGATATCATAGGCTAAAACGGGAATGCTCGCCATGTAACTTTCGGTTAAAGTATACGAATAAGTTTCTGGCCAAATGGTGAACATGCAGACTAAATCAATGTTATTTTTTTGCAATAATTCTGGTAATTTTCCTCTTTTGTATGGACCATGAAAGGTATAATGAGGCATTTGGTTTTCTAAAGCTTTGTCAAAAGTTTTACCAAAAAGATGAATTTGTAAATCTGGATTGGTGTTTTGCGCAATCAATTGCTTTAAGATTTCGCTTCCTTTGTGTTTTTCCATGGCGCCAACAAAGGCAATATCAAATGTATTTTTTTGCGTTTTTTCTTGTTCTTTTATTGTTGGAACTTCTACACCATGTTCTATTACGTCGATTTTTAAATCGGGATACGTATTTAAAAATAATTCTTTTGTGTTTTCAGAAGGTACCATAATTTTATCACAGTTTTGCAAAATTTGGTGCGCATTTTTTCTCCACTCTTCTAAAACGTTTTCTGTAATTTTATGTTTTTGGGCAAAACATTTGGTGCATTTTTCTGAATCGATTTTGCTACAAAATTCACCGTTATGAATCATGTTAATCGATGGACATAATAGATATAAATCATGCAAGGTTGCTATGGTGTAAGTTTGGTATTTTTTTGCAATTTCTACTACGTCAAATGTTTGGAATAAAAAGTGATGAATATGCACGATGTCAAAACGGAAACTTTCGAATAATTTTTCTAAAACATGGCTATAACTTTGTTCATGAAAGGTGAGTTGTCCATACATGCCAAGTTCGGTTTTGATGTTGTATAGAATTCTTCCGATTTTTTCGGTGTATAAATAGACTTGTAGTCTGGACAAATCATTTTTGTCTGGGCAGACGACAAAGCACGCGTCTTTTTGACGCATTTTTTGAATGATATCTTTTAAATGAAGAGATGCTCCTCCTGTCATTTCCATGTTCTCTTCCCATTCATTGACAAGAAATAAAATTCTTCTTTTTCCATAAAGTTCGCTATTAATTTTGACATTTTCTTGCACATCTTGGGCTGGATTGACACGCAAATAATGATCGGTTTTATCCACATAAATCGGATGTTTTTCACGCAATTTTTGCATGTGTTCTTCTACCAAAGCAAGTCTGTCTGCTGTCATATTTTCCTTTTTAAAAGATTGGGTTCCTTTGTGATATACAAATGTGTTGTCACACAAAATATGGATGTAACCATGGTTTAAGGCACGATAACAAAAATCGTTTTCTTCGCCATATCCTTTGCCAAAAGTTTGGTCGTCAAATAAACCGATTTCCTCGATCACGTTTCTTTTGATAAACATGCAAAATCCGTTGGCTGTTGTGAGTTCTGGAAAGCGATTTAGAGAACAGTTTTCGATCATTTGGGCATATTCGTCAAGGGTCATATTGGGGGGTAATTCGTTGTCCATTCCGAAGTTTGGAACAGAGGCAATGGTTCCGTTGTTTGTTAGTGGTGTAACAGTTGCGATGTATTCATTTTGGTAGGCACAATGGATGATTTTTTCGAGCCAATTTTTAGTTACTTCTGTGTCGCTATTTAGTAAAAGTACATCATTTTGCGAATGGCTCATGCCTTTGTTGACCGTTTTGACAAATCCTAAATTTTCTTCATTGTCTAACACGATTATATTTTGGTCTGGATTTTGGTCTGCATATTTTTGGAGCATAGGCAAAATGGTTTTGTCTGGACTTTTGTCGTTGATTAATAGTAAATTATGCGTTTTCAAATCTGTGTGTTTTAGGACTGATTTGATACATTCTTCTGTGTATTGATACGCATTATAAATGGGTACAATAATATCTACTTTTGGCATGTTATTTTCCTTTCTTTTTTAACTTTTTTATGATTTTCATGACTCGCATATTTTCATAATAGAAAATGGTATCTTTTTTCTTTTTTAAGTCTTCTTTTAAGGCATCTATCTCTTGCTTTTTTTGGTCGTTTATATTTTCTAAAACTTTGATATATTCTGCTTTCTTTTTCTCTTCTTTTTCCAAATTTTCAATGTAATAAGCTTTTTTGCCATCTTCTATTCTCAATTGCTTGATATAATTCTCATTTTGTCTAGCAATGCCATCACTCAAGATATTAATTGCTTTAATTTTGTGTTTTTGGAATGGAATTTTTCCATAAATTTTTTCATATTCTTCTTGCATCTCGGAAACAGTTTTTAGTTTATTTTTTTCCAAATTATTTTTTACTTTTTCATATTCGATTTTATCCTTTTTAATTTGATTTATCTTAGCAAAAATTTCATCAGTTGTAGAATTTTTGGTAATAAGCCAACCACAGTTATCTTTTTTGATGCGATCGGCAATTGCCCCTAAATCATAAGAAAGTACTGGAACTTTTGCGATAAAAGTTTCACTCAATGTATACGAATAGGTTTCTGGGCACACTGAAAACATACATACCAAATCAATTTGATTATCCACCAACTTTTGTGATAATTCTCTACGATCATATGCCCCATGATTCACACAATTTTCTGCTTGCTTTTCTAATGTTTCAAAACCTTTTCCGAAAAAGTGAATTTTAATCTCAGAATCACTATTTTTTTCAAGCAATTGTTTTAAAATTTCACTTCCTTTATGCTTTGCCATAACACCGACAAATGCAATATCAAATGTGTCTTTTTTTTCTGTCTTTCTTTGTTCTATTTCATACATTTCAATTCCATGTTCTATCACATCAATTTTTAAATCTTGATATACCTCTAAAAATAATTTTTTTGTATTTTCAGAAGGCACAATAATCTTATCACATTTTTGCAAAATTTTATGTGCATTATTTCTCCAATTTTCTAAAACATTTTCAGCAATTTTATGTTTTTCCATAAAACATTTTTTACAATTTTCTGGCTTTATTTTATCACAATATTTTCCATCATAAATCATATTAATGGATGGACACAATAAATATAAATCATGCAAAGTAAGCATCATAAAAGCACTATGTTTTTTTGCAATTTCTATGACATCAAATGTCTGAAATAAAAAATGATGCACATGTACAATATCAAACTGAAAAATTTGGAATAATTTTTCTAAAAATTCACTATAAGTTTCATTGTGATACATAATTTGTCCATACATATTTACTTCTGTAGATCGGAAGAGCGTCGTGGAGGGAAAGAGTGTCGTGTTGGTTGTTGT
>CANBLA010000111.1 GCA_947369305.1 uncultured Clostridia bacterium | reverse complement strand
AGATAGGTGCCAGTGACTGGAGTTCAGACGTGTGCTCTTCCGATCTCATATCATGATCTAGTGCTTTTCCAATATCATGTAACAATCCTGCACGTCTTGCTATTTTTGAGTTAACACCTAATTCATCAGCCATCATGCGAGCTAAATTAGCAACTTCCATAGAATGATTTAATACATTTTGTCCATAACTGGTTCGATATTTCAATTTACCAATTAATTTGATAATTTCTGGATTTAAATTGTTAACCCCCGTTTCTAAAGCTGCTCTTTCTCCTGCTTCTTTAATGGATTTTACAACTTCTTCTCTTGCTTTTTCAACCATTTCTTCAATTTTGGCTGGATGAATTCTTCCATCGTCAATTAACTTTTCTAAAGCAATTTTGGCAACTTCTCTTCTTAGTGGGTCAAAACCAGAAATAATAACAGCTTCTGGTGTATCATCAATAATTAAATCAATTCCTGTTAAGGTTTCTAATGCTTTGATATTTCTACCTTCTCTACCAATAATTCGCCCTTTCATTTCATCACTTGGCAAAGCAACCACTGATACTGTTGTTTCTGAAGTATGATCGGCAGCACATTTTTGAATAGCACTTCCAATAATTTCTCTGGCATTTTTATCAGCTTCTTCTTTGGCTTTATTTTCTAGTTCTCTGATTTTTGTTGCCTTTTCTTGGGTTAACTCTTGTTCTAAGTTGTCAAGCAATATTTTTTTTGCTTGCTCTTGCGTTAATCCCGCAATTTTTTGTAATTCTTCCATTTTTTTATCATGTAGACTTTCAATCTCTTGCCTTTTTTGTTCACTTTCTGTAATTTTTCTTTCTAGTTCCTTTTCTTTAGAATCCAATAACATTGCTTTTTTTTCAAAATTTTCTTCTTTTTGAATCAATCTTTTTTCTTGTGACTGAATATCGCCCCTTCTTTCCTTAATCTCTTGATCTAATTCATTTCGAATTTGTAGAATTTCTTCCTTGGCTTTAATTAATTCTTCTTTTCTCGAATTTTCAGCTTCTATTTTTACATTCTCCATAATTCGTTTCGCTTCTTTTTCTGCACTTTGGATTTTAGATTCCGCTGTTTTCTTCCTAATTTTTACCCCGATCGGAATAAAGATAACAGCTGAGATTAGAATCGTGGCAACAATAATTATAACAGTTTGCATAATTGTTTACCTCTTTTCTATTAAATTTTCAATGTACAAATAAATTATTTATAAATTCATTTTTTATATAATTTATATTGTAATCTTCCTATTTAATATTTTATATGTAAATTGCCAAACTGTCAAGTACTTTTGATAAATTTATGTTAATAAATAACCCTATTCAAAAAAAGAAAGTGTGAAAAACACTTTCTTATCTCAATTTCTGCACAATTTTTACCAAATTTCCTACCAGATAATCCACGTCTTCAATCGTATTTTCTTTGCCAAACGTCACTCTCAAACTACTTCTGGCAATACTAGCTGGCACACCAATTGCAAGTAAAACATGCGATGGGTTTAATAATCCTGCACTACAAGCAGAACCACTCGATGCACAAATTCCAACCTTATCCAATTCTTGAAGCATTTCTCCTCCATCAACACCCTTAAAGCAAACATTAGCATTACCACATAAACGATTTTCTAAATCACCATTAACACGAATAAATGGTATACTTTTCTCAATATTGGTTAAATAATAGTCTCTTAGAACTCTTAATTTTTTATTATAATCAACTAATTCATTTTGTGCAATTTCAATTGCCTTTCCGTAGTCCCACAATAGATGCTACATTTTCCGTACCAGCTCTTTTATCTCGTTCTTGATGTCCTCCATCTTGGATTCGAATAAAATGAACATTGTCGCTAATATAGGCCACACCAATGCCTTTCGGTCCATAAAATTTATGAGCTGACATAGACAAAGCTGAAATACCCAATTTCTTCACGTCAATATCAATATTTCCAACAGCCTGCACAGCATCTGTATGAAAATACACACCATAACGTCTCGCCAATCTACCAATATTTTCCATGTCTTGAATTGTACCAATTTCATTATTGGCAAACATGATACTGATCAAGATTGTTTGTCTGTTAATCACTCTTTCAACTTCTCTTAAATCAATTCTACCTTTCCCATCCACATTCAAATACGTAACACGAAATCCCATATATTTTTCTAGGAAACTACACGTATTTAAAACCGCTGGATGCTCAATTTTTGTTGTAATAATATGATTGCCACGTCTTCGATTAGCAATGGCAATTCCTTTGATAATTAAATTGTCGCTTTCCGTTCCACCGCTTGTAAAGTAAATTTCATTTGGCGTGCATCTTAAACAATCTGCCACTTTTTGTCTTGCCGAAGCGATGGTTTTTTTATTTTTTTTACCAATTTGATACATAGATGAAGCATTTCCAAAGTTTTCTGTCAAATATGGCATCATTTCATTTAAAACTCTATTATCAATTGCTGTTGTTGCAGCATGGTCAAAATATCTAATATTCTGCATCATTTTCATCATCCTTAATTTAAATTTTATTTGCTCACTTTATTGTATGCTTCCCGATTTCAAATGGTGCGTATTTTTGAAACTCTATGCAAACTTTTTTGGATAGACAGTTTGAAATTTTATGTAAAATTAAGAGCAATATTATACTCACTTTGACGTTTCACTCCCAGTTAAAAGGAAATGCAGTAAAAAACAAATCTTGTAACATAATTTTTTATGTTACAAGATTTGTTTTTACTTTGCTTCCCAACGAAGCAACTTAATATCCTTATACTTATTCAAAATTTCACTATACTTCTGATAATCCTCTTCCCACAGAGCATCTGGAACCTTATCAAAAGCACTAAAAATCTTTTCTGCTTCCTTAAGGAAGATAATCTGTTGCTGAGGTGTTAAATTATCATATTTTACACTAAATGTATATAATTTATCTAACGTATCATTGGCTTTAATAAACGTCCAAAAATCCGTAACATTCATGCCAGCCATTTTAATTTGAGCAACAGCTAATAAGGTCAAAAATATAATTACCATTATTAAAATAAATACAATCGCTAAAAACTCCATTTTCTCCTCAGCTTTCTTTCGTAAATACTAAAATTATTCTTCCCAATTATGGTAAACTTCTATTACATCGTCTAAGTCTTCTAAATTATCAATCAACCTTTGCATTTTTTCAGCACTTTTTTCGTCTAATGAAACATATGTACTTGGAACCATTTGAACACCCGCTTCTAAAAAGCTAATTCCTTCTGCTGTTAATTTTTCTGTAACTGCTGTAAAATCATTTGGTGCAGTTGTAATTTGATAGACACCTTCATCTGCTTCAAAGTCTTCTGCTCCATTGTCAATAGCAAGTAACATTAAATCATCTTCTTCAAATTTGCAATCTTCTTTTTCAATCACTAAAATTCCTTTTTTTTCAAATAAATAAGAAACACAACCAGAAGTACCCAAATTTCCTCCTGCTTTGGTAAATACATGACGAACATCAGCAGCTGTTCTATTTTTATTATCTGTATTACATTCTACAATAACCGCAACACCGTTTGTACCATATCCTTCATATGTAATTTCTTCATAATTAGCATTAGAACCTTCTCCAGATGCTTTTTTAATAGCATTGTTAATGGTATCATTAGGCATATTATTTGCTTTACATTTTGCAATAACATCTTTTAATTTCGAATTTCCAGCAGGATCTGGACCACCTTGTTTTACGGCAATTAATAATTCTCTTCCTAACTTCGTAAATATTTTTCCACGTGCTGCATCTGCTTTTCCTTTTTTGGCTTGAATATTGTGCCATTTGCTGTGTCCTGACATGGCTAATTCCTCCTTTAATTTTTATACTTTTTCTATTATTTTTATATTATA
>CANBLA010000110.1 GCA_947369305.1 uncultured Clostridia bacterium | reverse complement strand
TATTTGGTGTACTTGAACAAATAGTGACCATTGTATTAACATTTGCTACCAGAACGGTTTTTATTAAAGTATTAGATGACCATTTACTGGGTGTTAATGGTTTGTTTTCGAATATTTTATCCTTGTTATCATTAGCTGAATTAGGCTTTGGAACAGCAATTATCTATGGAATGTACAAGCCGATTGCAAAAAACGATACAAAAAAAATTGCTGCACTAATGAATTATTATAGAAAAGTATATAATGTGTTGGCGGTTATAATTATCTTAATTGGTTTAGCATTTGTGCCATTTTTGAAGAACATTGTAAATAGTGATATACCGATTAATCATTTGTTGATTTATTATTTAATTTTTTTGAGTGATGCAGTATGTTCGTACATATTAGCTAATCGAACAGCAATTATTGAAGCCAATCAAAATTATTACATTATAAAAAGATATAATACCTGTTTTATTATTTTAAAAAATATATTACAAATAATTGTTTTAATAACCTTAAAGAATTTTATTGTATATTTATTAATCCAAGTATTCATCACTTTTTTAACCAATGTATATGGGGCTATGATTGCAAAAAAGAAATATCCGTATGCTTTTGAAAAGGTTGAATTAGAAAAAGAAGAAAAAAAGTCGTTAATTGAAAATGTGAAATCTATGGTTATTTATAAAATTGGCGGTGTATTGATGAATCATACGGATGAAATATTGATTTCAGTTTTAGAAGGTACAATCAATGTTGGTTATTATTCTAATTATAATATGATTGTTTATTCTATCACAAGATTTACGGGAATCTTATTTAATTCCATAAAAGCAAGTGTTGGAAACTTAAATGTAAGTGACAATAAAGAAAAAAAAATAAACATTTTTAATCGCTTATCTTTTTTAGTAGATTGGGTTTATGGATTTGTAGCAGTAGCGCTCTTTGTTTTATTAAATGAATTTATCACACTTTGGATTGGGGAAACTTATATTTTTTCCACACTTACTGTTTTTGCTATTGTTTTAAAATTCTACATAAAAGGTCTAATTAATACAGTTTCAATTTACAGAGACACAACAGGCTTATTTCGACAAACAAAATATGTATACTTGGTAGCAGCTATATTAAATATAGTATGTTCTATTATATTAGGAAAATTATATGGTGTATTTGGTATTTTAATTGCGACTTCAATTGCTATGCTTTTAACGAATTTTTGGTTTGAACCATACATGTTATTTAAGCAATGTTTTGAAGCGGATGTAAAACCATATTTTGTGGCAAGAATAAAAAACTTTGGATTGATAATTATTGCATCAGTTGTATTATGGATTCTATTTCAATATATAGAATTAATACAAATCCATGCTATAATTATTTTTATCATCGAAGTTTGTATAACAGCGATTATACCAAATTTGTTATTTTTACTTGCTTACTTTAAAAAAGATGAATTTCAATATTATCGAAATTTAATGTATAATTTTTTAAGAGAATTTACTAAAAAAAGAAATAGATAAAGGAGAGAACTATGAATTTTGTAGTGATTTTTGCAGGGCGGAAGAGGCATTCGAATGGGTAACGAAAGTCCTAAACAATTTATTGAAGTCTATGATAAACCAATTATTATTCATACATTAGAAAAATTTGAATCGCATCCAGAAATCGATTTTATTTGCATATCCTGTCTTGCAGATTGGATTTCACATTTGGAAGGTTTAATCAAACAATATCATATTACGAAAGTAAAATGGATTGTAGAAGGAGGCTCAACTGGACAACTTTCCATTTACAATGGTTTATCAGCAATTTATAAAGATTACCCTGAACACGACAATATTGTACTTATTCATGACGGAGTAAGACCATTTATTGACGCAGATTTAATTTCTAGAAATATTGAAACAGTTAAAAAATATGGTCTTCTAGTCCTGCAATAGAAACTTTTGCAATCAGTGGAGAAAATGGGAAAGTTGAGACTATCGTTGAGCGAAATAAATCAAGGATAGCCAAGGCACCACAGAGTTTTTACTTATATGAAATCATGACAGTCCACAATCAAGCTATAAAAGATGGAATAGATAATAGCATTGATTCGTGTACATTATTACATCATTATGGCAAAAAAATCCATACAACTCCATGCTCAACAGACAATATTAAAATCACAACACCAAAAGATTTGTATATTTCAAGATGTATGTTTGATATTCAAAATAATATATATCAAGAGGAGGGAAAGGAATAATGTCTTTATATAAAAATGAAATTGTGCAGAATGATTTAAATGAAATTTCACAAAGTATAAAAAATATAGAAAAACTAAAAAATACAAGTATATTAATTACTGGTGCAACAGGCATGTTAGCAACGTATATAACGTATTTACTAATGTATTTGAATGAGCATCAAGATTATCAGATCAAAGTTTTTGCTTTAGTTAGAAATGAAAAAACGGCAAAACAAAAATTTGAAACTTTTTTAAAGAATTCCAATTTTCATTTACTTGTACAAGATGTGACCGAAGAAATTAAATTGACAAATCAAATAGATTATATCATTCATGCAGCAGGTTCAGCAAGTCCTCATTTTATTGTAAATGACCCAGTTGGTATTATCAAAGCTAACACTCTAGGAACAATCAATGTCATGGAATTAGCCAGAAAATGTCAAGTAAAAAAGGTTTTGTATACGTCTACTAGAGAAGTGTATGGGAAAGTTGATGACAATATTTTAGAGATAACAGAAGACATAGTTGGTAAATTAGACCAAATGGATAGTAGGTCTTGTTATCCAGAAAGTAAGCGAATGGGAGAAAATATTTGCAAAAGTTATGGTTTGCAATACAATATTCCCTTTAACAATGTAAGAATTGCTCATTCTTATGGACCAGGAATGACAATTGCAAGGGATGGACGTATTATGTCTGATCTTATCTATTATGTTGTAAATTGTCAAAATATAACTTTAAATAGTGATGGAACAGCTAAACGAGCTTTTTGTTATATAACCGATTGTATCATTGCCATTTTAATAATACTTCTGAATGCAGATGATGGAGAGAGTTATAACATAGCAAATGAAACAGAAGAAATACAAATCAAAGACGTAGCTTTATTATTAACTCAAATTTTTTCAGAGAAAAATTTAAAAGTAACATATTTAGATTAAAAAAAAGAAAAGTCAAAAGGTTATAGCAAAATAGAAAGGGTGAAATTGTCTACCCGAAAATTAGAAAATCTCGGTTGGAACCCCAAAATTTCACTAGTAGAGGGCTTAAAAAGAACGGTAAAAAGTTTTTTAAAAGGAGAATAATATGAAAAAAATTATGTTAATAGGTTTAATATATGATACTAATATCGGAGATAAAGTGATTTACGATAATACCAAATATTTAGTAGAAAAAGCTTTGAAAGAAATTCAAGAAACTGCAATAATAGAAAGTATGGATATGACGGGAGCCACAGAAAAAAAAGATGAAAATTCTTTAGAAGAAAAAGGGATAAAAAGTAAAATCAAACATTCTATCAATCGAATATTATCACCTAAGTTAAAAAGTAAAATTAGATATATTATGAGTAAAAAACAAAATCCCGATGAAGATAGATTACTTCGCTATTATGAAGAAAAGTTAAAAGGTTCGGATTTGGTTATATTTGTTGGTGGTGGTATTATCAAATATTTATATCAAGATTTTTATCGTTATATTAGTCTTATTGTTGAAGTTTGTGAAAAACTTGGAATTGATGTTTTGTTTAATTCCGTTGGAATTGAAGAGTATAGTGACAAAGATTATCGTTGTCAAAGACTAAAAAAAGCTTTAAACAAATCTTGTGTCAAAGGGATAACCACAAGAGATGATTTTGATTTACTAAACAAGCATTACATAGAAAATCCTAATATT
>CANBLA010000109.1 GCA_947369305.1 uncultured Clostridia bacterium | reverse complement strand
AATTCCCTTTTTCTTTATCAACATTTTCGTCCCAATGTTTACCATAAAATTTATAAATAGATGCTGTTGCTGTATTATCGTCCCAATCAACACCATGGAAATGAGTCCAATTCCATTTGAAAGCAGAATACGTGTCTCCTCTTCCCGGAAATGTATATTTGGTCCAAGCCTTAATGGGTCGTGCTTCTGACAAACTAATATTACGATTATCAAAATCCTCTTGAACTGCTAAAACTTCTTCTGTCTCATCAGCACCCATTTTATGATTTAAAACAATGTCTGCAATGACTTTTATATTTTTCTTTTTTAATAGTTCAATGGTTTTTATGTATTCTTCTTTGGTTCCATATTTGGTTGAAACCGAACCTTTTTGGTTAAATTCTCCTAAATCATATAAATCATAAACACCATAGCCAACGTCATTTTGACCATTTGATCCTTTATAGGCTGGTGGAAGCCACACATAATTAATTCCTAACTCTTTTAAATGATCACTATCTTCTGATAAACGCTCCCAATGTTTGGCATCATTTGGGAGATACCACTCGAAATATTGCATCATTGTATCTTGATTTTTCATTTTTTTGTTCCTTTCTGATTTTGCGAATGATAGGCAATTTCTAAACTTAGCCAACTTGGTGCTAATTTATTCCCTAAATAGATTAATTTCATTATGTTTCCTGGAATAATGACTTTTTTATTTTTTAACATTTGATTAATAGCATATTGAGCAACATATTCGCTTGATAAACCTTTGAGACTAAATCGTACATTTGCTACATTATCAAAATTAGTATTAACAGGACCTGGGCATAAAACACTCACATGAACATTTGAGCTTGCTTTTTGTAATTCTTTGTTCATCGCTTTTGATAAGGAGACCACATAGTTTTTTGTAGCATAATAAGTTGCCATTAAGGGTCCTGCCATAAAACCTGCAATCGACGCAACATTTAAAATATGCCCTTTGTTTTTTTGTTTCATTTCTTGCAAATATAGTTTACTTAAAATATGGGTTGCCTTTATGTTCGTGTCGATCATAGATAATTCTTTGCTTAAATCAGTTTTATCAAATGCTCCAAAATCTCCAAAACCTGCATTGTTGATAAGAATATCGATATCTTTGTTGGTTTCAAAAAGTCTTATGCAATTTTCTTTAATGGAAATATCCAAAACTTCAATTTTTACATCTGTTTTTAAGTCTTCTTTAAGTTGTTCTAACAAATCTTTTCTTCTGGCAACAATCACCAAATCATAACCGTAGTTTAGATAAATAACGTGCTATGTCTCTTCCAATTCCTGATGACGCTCCTGTTATTAATGCTTTCATAGATTTTCCTTTTGCCTTTCTTCGTAATTTTCTGTTTCCGTATTTTTTACATAAACAGTTTGGGTTGGATATGCCAAATTAATATTTTCCTTTTCGACTAACTCCAATATGTCACAATAAATTTTTTCTTTTATATTTAAAAACTTAATATAATCTGTTTCATTTATGTACAAAAAGATTTTTATGTCAGAACTATAGCTTGCTATTTCGTCTAAATTGACTTGCACAGTTTCTGGTAATACATTCTGATTACTTTTTAAAATAAGTTTTATTTTTTCAATCACATTTTTTATTTTCTCTGATGTTGTATCCATACTTAAATTTAACACAAATTCCAGTCTTCTACTTTTCAATTTATTCCAGTTAACAACATATTCTGAAGTAATGGTAGAATTTGGAATCGTAATAATTGAATTATCGTTTGCTTTGATGCGTGTACTTCGAAAAGTTATATCCATCACGGTTCCTTTGTAATTACTAACTTCTATGAAGTCTCCAATATCAAATGGTTTATCTGTCAAAATAACGACTCCACTTAGCAAACTTTTAACAGTATCTTGCGCTGCTAAAGATATAATCACACTTCCAACTCCAAAACCTGCCACCAAACCTGTTAAATCATACCCCAATTCTTTTATGATAATATAGCCTGAAATTACCCAAACAATGCCTCTTGCAATCTTACACACGAAATGGTTGACAGCATCATTTTTAGAATGATTGATATATTTTTTAAACCACTTGGAGTCTTTTGCAATAAACGAATTTATAATATTAGTTGCAAATATAATGCAAATAATTTCAAAAATCGTATTTACATTAGCTAAAGTTTGCTTACTTAATTTAAGCATTCTAATAGCTATATATAATCCCACAAAAATCCAAAAATTATTTAAAATTTTATAAACTTTACTTTCTTTTACTTTTCCTTTATTTTTCGTTAATGTAAAAACAATTTTTAATAAGATTTGTGAAAATAACTTTCGAAAAATAATAAAAACCAAAAATATCGCAAGTGCAATTTGTATGTTGAAAATTTTGATTAAATCTCGTACATTAATCTGCGTTAAAAAACTGTGTATGTTTTTCATTTATTCCTCCATTTAAAGTAAGGTCGACTGCCAAGCCGACCCTTGAAATTTATTCCCCTTTATAAAAGGCTTCATAAGCTTTATAGGCTTGATATACATCGAATTTGCTTGTAATTTCATACGGTGAATGCATTGATAATACTGGCACCCCGCAATCAATCACACTCATGCCACGATTTGCTAAAACAACTGCAATAGTTCCTCCACCGCCGATATCTACTTTTCCAAGCTCTGATGATTGATATTTAATGCCGTTTTTTTCAAAAATTCCCCTAACTTCTGCCACAAATTCTGCTGGTGCTTCTGATGCACCTGATTTTCCTCTGGCACCTGTATATTTTACAATGGTTGGACCTTTTCCAATAAAGCAACTGTTAATTTTGTCAAATGCAGATGGAAAGGTTGGATCAAATGCGCCATCAACATCGGCTGATATGACTTTTGAGTTATGGAATACTTTTTCTAAGGCATTTGGCTTATTTTGTCCGGCTTTGTTTAAAAGTTCTGTTATGAAATATTCAAATGTTTTAGATTCCATTCCTGTTACACCGCAAAAGCCAATTTCTTCCTTGTCACTTAATACACAGACTGCTGTGTTTTTTGGAGTTCCAATATCTAAAATTCCACGTAAGGCTGTATAACAGCAAACCTTATCATCTTGCCCATAACCTGCAATCATACTTGCATCTAAACCAAGACTTCTTGCTTTGAATGCTGGAACAAATTCAATTTCTGCACTTGTAAAATCAATTTCTTTAATATCATATTTTTCATTTAATAATTTTAAAATATTCAATTTGATTTTTTCGCTAGTTTTTTCATCTTCAAACGGTATACTTCCAACCACAATGTTTAATTCTTCTCCTTGTACACCTTCTTTTAATTTTCTGTCCATTTGCTGACTTGCTAGATGTGGTAATAAATCAGAAATTGTAAAAATTGGATCTCTTTCATCTTCTCCAATATTTACTGTAATTTTTTCACCATTTGATTTGACAAAAGTTGCATGCATACTAAGTGGAATATTGGTCCATTGATATTTTTTGATTCCACCATAATAATGTGTCTTAAACAAACCTAATCCACTATCTTCGTACAATGGATTTGGTTTTAAATCAATTCTCGGTGAATCTCCATGCGCTGCAACCATGCGAATTCCATTTTCCAAAACATTTTCTCCTAGAATAGCCACATAAAGAGTTCTATCTCTATTGACTAGAAATACTCTGTCACCTGCCTTTAAATCTTGTTTCTCGTTTATATCTACAAAACCATTTTTTATCAAAATATCTTTTGAATTTTTCACAATTTCTTTTTCTGTTTTAGAGCCATTTAAATAATCCATATATTCATCAGCAAACTTAAAAACGGCATTTTTTATTTCTTCTGACATGCCTTCCCATCCACTTTTTTTGCAGTTAAATAACTCCTCTTTTAATTTTTGACCTTCCGTATTTTCCATAAACTTTCCCT
>CANBLA010000108.1 GCA_947369305.1 uncultured Clostridia bacterium | reverse complement strand
GCGATAGGTGCCAGTGACTGGAGTTCAGACGTGTGCTCTTCCGATCTAATACCAACGTACGTTCCTACTCTTTCTCCTAGTCTATCATAAAAAGGAAACATTCTATTATGACTAGAAGTTAAATATACTGTATCAATTCCCTGTCTTACCAAATCAGCAAAAATATTTCCTAACCATCTGATACCAGCTCCTCGATACTCTTTTATGATATGTAATGAACGCAATTGACATGCTTTTTCCTCCGTCGAAAAATGATGGTCTTCTACAAATTGCTTAATAGCACAATTGCCTGCTAAAACAAAATTAAATCCAACAACCTTATCAGCATCTTTTAAATAATATACACAAACTGTATCTCCACTATTATTAAGAACAGCTTCTTTAAGCTCTTGCAAATTTTTCTTTGTATGTTCAAACTCATTCCAATCATCATACATATTATTTTTTATTTTTTCATTTACGAAATCTTCAATTGGAAATAATAACATTTGTGCTTTTTCAAAATCTTCTGCAGTTTTTAATAGTAACTTTTTTTTTATTAATTGGTACATCTATATTCTCCCATATTTCTAAACTTTTGATATCTATTTTGAACTAACTCATCTAACGGTAACTTTTTAAGCTTTTTTGTAATAGAAACAATATTTTTTTTCAAATCTTCAGCTACTATTTCCACATCATTTTGTGCCCCACCAATTGGTTCAGCAATAATCTTATCAATTACCTTAAACTTTTTCAAATCCTGAGCCGTCATTTTCATTTTTTCAGCTGCTTCCTTTACACGTTTGCCATCCTTCCACAAAATACTCGAAAAACCCTCTGGTGAAAGCACCGAATAAACTGCATTCTCCAACATCAAAATTTCATCTCCAACACCAATTGCCAAAGCGCCTCCACTCGAGCCTTCACCAATTACAATACAAATAATTGGTGTCTTTAAATTTGCCATTTCCATCATGCTTTTCGCAATTGCTTCGCCTTGACCGCGCTCTTCAGCGCCTATTCCGGGATACGCACCTTTCGTATCAATAAAAGTAACAATTGGTCTACCAAACTTCTCCGCTTGTTTCATCAAACGAATCGCTTTTCGGTAACTTTCTGGATTCGGCATACCAAAATTACGTTTAATATTTTCCTTCGTATTTCGCCCTTTTTGCTCCGCAATAATCGTAAAATTCTGTTTTCCAATACTCGCTAAACCGCAAACCATCGCTTCATCATCACGATATCCACGGTCACCATGCAGTTCCATAAATTCATCAAAAATTATCTCCATATAATCCAGTGCTGTTGGACGTTTCGGATTTCGCGCAATTTCTAGTCTTTGCCAAGCCGTTAATTTGCTATTTTCCTCACGTGCCAATTTTTGTAGTCTGCTAGTTGCTTCCTTCAATTCATTTGACACATCTATCAGACTATCTTTACTGATATTTTTCAATTCCTTTACTGTATTTTCCAATTGCTCAATTTCTGTTAATTCTTTATCTTTCGGCAGAATCATCACCTCCTTTAAAAATTGCAACTTTTTTATATTTTAAATCATTAGATTTGTAAAACACAAGCCCTCTATTTATGAAACCTAATAATCTTCCCAAGCATCTCTTTCATATCTTTCCTCTCCACGATTTTGTCCACAAATCCATGCTCTAGCAAAAACTCCGCTGTCTGAAATCCTTCTGGCAAATCCTCGCCAATTGTTTGTTTGATAACTCTTTTGCCAGCAAAACCAACCATCGCATTAGGCTCTGCCAAAATGATATCTCCAAGAGATGCAAAACTCGCTGTCACACCACCATATGTTGGATCGGTCAAGACAGAAATAAACAATCCTCCTGCTTCATTTAATTTCGCAATTGCACTTGCCGTTTTCGCCATTTGCATCAGCGAAATAATGCCTTCCTGCATTCTCGCTCCACCGCGACACCGAAAATATAATGAGTGGCAATTTCAGCTCAATCGCCTTTTCGACGGAATATGTAATTTTCTCGCCAACAACACTTCCCATACTTCCCATCAAAAAATTGCCATCCATAACACAAATTACAACTTCTTCTTTATTAATTTTTCCCGTTCCACAGCTTACTGCATCATCCATGCCAAGTCTATCTTGCAAACCTTTTAGCTTGACAGCATAATCTTCCAATTCTAATGGATTTACCGTTTTTAAATTCAACTCAAAAGGTTGAAACGAGCCTTCATCCAATGTCTGCCAAATTCTACGCCTACTTGACAAACGAAAATGATGTCCACAATTCATGCACACACTATAATTTTTATGCAAATCCTCTTTGTATAAAATTTCTCCACATTTTTCACATTTAATCCACTTTCCGATTGGGATGTCGCTTTTGCTTTCTGGAGTTCGGATGTTTTTGTTTCTTTTTTTGATTTTGTCGATGACCATAATTTTTCTCCTTTTTTGTAGTTTAGGTGGGTCAAGACCGCACCCCTACGATTTTTGAGGGGGTGATTTTACGCAATTTTTACCTATTTTTCACATAATTTTCATATTATTATGCATGTTATAGAGCAAATTCTGTTTTGATAAAGGATGTATCAAAATCGCCCGAAATGAATTTTTCATTTTCTAAAATCTGATACAAAAAATCAATATTTGTGTCAACACCATCAATCACACATTCCTCTAAGGCAACTTTCATTTTTGCTATCGCTTCTTCTCTAGTTTGACTATGCACAATGATTTTGGCAATCATCGAATCGTAAACTGGCGGAATTTTGTAGCCTGTGTAAACTGCAGTATCAATTCTTATGCCATTTCCGCCCGGCAAATGCAAATCTGTAATAGTTCCCGGAGATGGCATAAAATTCTTCTCAGGATTTTCAGCATTTATTCTACATTCAATGCTGTGCCCTTTCACAGAAATGTCGTCTTGCAAATAACTTAATTTCTGCCCAGATGCAATTTTAAGTTGTTCTTTCACAAGATCTACGCCTGTTACCCATTCTGTAACTGGATGTTCTACTTGAATTCTGGTGTTCATTTCCATGAAATAAAAATTTTTGTATTTGTCAACTAAAAATTCAATCGTGCCCGCATTAGAATAATGCGCTGCTTTCACGGAATTTATCGCACATTCTCCCATCTTTTTTCTTAACGTTTCATCCAAAACCGTAGATGGACTTTCTTCCAAAACCTTCTGATTGCGCCTTTGTACCGAACAATCTCTTTCTCCTAAATAAATCGCATTTCCATATTCGTCTGCTAAAACTTGAATTTCAACATGTCTTGGATTTTCAATAAATTTTTCGATATAAATTTCATCATCATTAAACGAAAGCAAAGCCTCTTGTTTTACAATTTCATAAGCTTCTTCCAATTCTTCTGGCGCATTCACAAGACGTATTCCTTTTCCGCCACCGTCCACTTGATGCTTTTATCATAATTGGATAGCCGATTTTATTTGCAATCTGTGTTGCTTCGTCCAAATTCTTGATAGCACCATCTGAACCTGGAACTACTGGAACGCCTGCACTTTTCATCAATTCTTTTGCATGAGATTTATTTCCCATCAAATCAATTACTTGATACGACGGTCCAATAAATTTGATGTTGCTTTCTGCGCACATTTTAGCAAAATTAGCATTTTCTGACAAAAAACCAAAACCGGGATGAATACTATCTGCCCCTGTTCCACAAGCTGCTTCCAAAATATTTTTGATATTTAAATAACTCTGTGCAGATTTGGCCGCACCAATGCAAACCGATTCATCCGCCAAACGTGTATGTAAAGCATCTCGGTCAGCTTCTGAATACACCGCAACCGTAGAAATTCCAAGTTCTCTACAAGCTCTTATAATACGAACTGCAATTTCGCCACGATTGGCAATTAAGACTTTTTTTAGCATGTTTTCATTCCTTTCTTATTTTATCAATCTGTTGACTTTTATATGAATTT
>CANBLA010000107.1 GCA_947369305.1 uncultured Clostridia bacterium | reverse complement strand
CATGTTAGAAGTGTTTGAAAACGATTGGAAAATAGCAAATTCAAAAATAAAAATAGTGCTCAATAAAAGCAACATGTATCAAATTTCCGATGCGATTTTGGAAGAGTTGTTTCCAGAGATGAAATTAATTGGAAAAATGAAATATATGGATAGTTATAATCTTATGATTAATAAAAGTGTGTATAAAAGAGAGATAAAAAGGGAGTATGAGAAGATTTATAAGAAAATTTATAATATAAAATAGTAGAAAAAGGATAGAAAAAATGTATAATAAATAAGAACAGTAAATGTTTCTCGCTTGTGGTTGGTGCGAGTAATAAATCATACCATTTTGTAAATTTTAGTCCTTTGTTCTTTTAAAGAATGAAGGACTTATTTTTTTAAGGATACAGTATATGGAAAAGAAATACAAGTTCCATCAGAAACTAGACACAAAATACTTAATAAAGTAAATAAAATTTTTAAATTAAAAGAAAATCGGTATAAATTTAATATTTCCTAATATTGAAGAAATTGAGAAAATATTATTAAATGAATTGGAATCGTAATTTGATTGAGATTAAGAAATTTTCCAAAATTCCTTGCATTTTCCAAAATATTTTTATATAATAACCCTATAAAATAAAAAAGAAAAGAGGAAAAAAATGGATAGACAAGAGGAAAATATTGTTGAGAGAAATATTGAAGAAGAGATGAAAACAGCCTATATTGACTATGCTATGAGTGTTATTGTTTCTCGTGCCTTGCCAGACGTTAGAGATGGTCTAAAACCAGTACATAGAAGAATCCTGTATTCCATGCACGAAGATGGCATTACATCGGACAAGCCATATAGAAAATGTGCCAATACGGTAGGTTCCGTTTTGGGAAGATATCATCCACATGGTGACAGTTCTGTTTATGATGCCATGGTAAGATTAGCACAAGACTTCTCAATGCGTTATATGTTAATCGATGGACATGGAAATTTTGGCTCAATTGATGGTGACGGTGCTGCTGCGATGAGATATACAGAAGCTAGAATGGCAAAGATATCAGAGCAGATGTTAGCGGATATCGAAAAGAATACAGTTGATTTCATGCCAAACTATGATGATAGATTACAAGAACCAAGTGTTTTACCAACTAGAGTTCCAGCTTTATTAATCAATGGTTCTTCTGGTATAGCCGTTGGTATGGCAACCAATATTCCGCCACATAATTTAAATGAGATTATTGATGGAATTATTAAAATTATTGATGAAGATAATGTTACAGATGAAGATTTAATGACAGTTATTAAAGGACCGGATTTCCCAACAGGAGCAACTATTTTGGGGAGAGAAGGAATCAAAGATGCTTATACAACGGGACGTGGAAAAATTATTTTAAGAGCAGAAACTGAGATTGAGGAAATGGCAGGAAATAGGCAAAGAATTATTGTTACATCGCTTCCTTATCAAGTAAACAAAGCAAGGATGATTGAAAATATTGCGGCTCTTGTTCGAGATAAAAAAATTGAAGGAATTTCTGATATTCGAGATGAGTCTGACAGAGAAGAAAGAGTAAGAGTTGTTATTGAATTAAAAAGAGATGCAAGACCGCAAGTTACGTTAAATCAATTATATAAACATACGGCAATGCAAGAATCTTTTGGTATTATTATGCTTGCTTTGGTGGACGGAGAACCTAAGATTTTAACTTTGAGACAATGTTTGGATGAATTTATTAAACATCGAAAAGGTGTTATTTTACGTAGAACTAAGTTTGAATTGGATAAAGCAGAAGCAAGGGCTCATATTTTGGAAGGATTGCGTATTGCTATTGATAATATTGATGAAGTAATTAATATTATTCGATCAGCTTATGATGATGCCAAAGAAAAGTTGATGGAAAGATTTGGCCTTTCTGATATTCAAGCGCAAGCAATTTTGGATATGCAATTGAAAAGACTATCTGGTTTACAACGTGAAAAAATAGAGGAAGAATATGCAGAACTTATGAAGTTAATTGCGTATTTAAAAGAAATTTTGAGTAGTGAAACATTAGTATTTAATATTATAAAAGATGAGTTGCTTGAAATAAAAGAAAAATTTGGTGATGAGAGATTAACCAAAATTGTAGCTGCAGAAGGGGAAATCGATGTAGAAGATTTAATCAAAGAAGAACAAACTGTTGTAGCATTAACCAATTTTGGGTATATCAAAAGAATGCCAGTAGATACGTATAAGAGCCAAAAAAGAGGCGGAAAAGGAATTATGGGAATGACAACGAGAGAAGAAGATTTTGTTAAAGAAATTTTCACGACATCAACACATGATACGATTTTGTTCTTCAGTAACAAAGGAAAGATGTATCGTTTACGTGGTTATGAAGTGCCAGAAGCAGGAAGAACAGCAAAAGGAACAGCAATTGTAAACTTGCTAAATCTGGAATCGGATGAGAAAATATCGGCAATGATTCCAATTCAGAATTTTGCTGAAGGAAAGTATATTTTGATGGCGACGAAAAATGGTATTATTAAGAAAACAGCTTTGAAAGAATATGATACAAATAGAAAATCTGGACTATTAGGAATTACGTTAAAAGAAGAGGATAGATTGATTGATGTTCGTTTGACAGATGGAGAAGATAATGTGGTTCTTGTTACCAAAAAAGGACAATCGATTACGTTTGATGAAAAAGATGTGCGTCCGATTGGTAGAGGTGCGCAAGGTGTAATGGGAATTCGATTAGATAATGCTGATGAAGTCATTGGAATGGAGCCAATTGTTAGAGGTGGAAAAGCGACATTACTTGCCATAACTGAAAATGGCTTTGGAAAAAGGACAGATTTAGATGAATATCGTGTTCAAACAAGAGGTGGAAAGGGTGTAATTACTTATAAAATAACACCTAAAACAGGAGATATTGTAGGAATTCGAATTGTAAATGGAAATGAAGATGTCATGTTAATAACTGATACAGGAACCATTATTCGTTTAAAAGTTTCAGAAATTAGTATTCTTGGAAGGTCGACACAAGGTGTAACTTTGATGAGAACAAATGATGGAAAAGTAGTAAGTATTACGACTTTGGAACCAGAAGAAGGGGAAAAAGAATAGATAAAAAGATACCGTCTGTAAGAGAAATCTATACAGATGGTACTTTTTTTCTAGTGATGGCATCTTGACATGTTGGATGAAATGTGTTATAGTAAATTTTATAAAATTCATTAAGAGGAGATGATTTTTTTGAAGATGAAGGAAAAAGTACGGATTGTACTCGTAATAATAGCAATGTTAGGAGTGCTTTTTACATTAATTAATGTGAGCAAAGATTGTAATTCATTGATTTTGACAACAATATTTATTTGGGGAGCGATGCAAATAACCCATGAATCAAGAAAATTTCGGGCAATATTACACTGGATAGTATTTGGTTTATATGTTGTGCTTGTGATTTATGTTGTAACAATGAAAACCTATAATGTTGTGGTATTGCTGGGACTTACATTTTTAAACATGTATATTATTTTTAAAAGATTACAGTCTAACGAAATTGATTATTTATAAGAGAAAACTCGACTAAAATTATTTTAGTCGAGTTTTCGTTTTCTAAATCTTAAATCCTCTCCGAAAAACCTCAAAATTCTATAATATCCAGCAATTCTTGAAGAAATTCTAGTGGTATAAATTTTTTCAATTTCGTCAGGTCTTAAATTAGTAGAAATAATTGTTTTTGTAATTTTATTATTTTGATTTAAAAGTCGTGTATTGATAATAGTGAAAAGCTCTGTTAAATATAGTTCACTGGTACGTTCTGTTCCCAAATCGTCGATAATGAGTAAGTCGGTTGTTAATATGTTTTGCATTAAATCAAACTTAGAATTTTGTTTGCCAAATTTTGCATCAATGATTTCATCAAGATCGGAAGAGCGTCGTGTAGGGAAAGAGTGTCTTTTTGTGTGTAG
>CANBLA010000106.1 GCA_947369305.1 uncultured Clostridia bacterium | reverse complement strand
AAAATCAAATAGAAAAATATTCTTTATCTTTACAATCATATTTGTGACAATAATCGGAAACTTTACCATTTTTCCAAAATCTCATAATTTAACAACAGAAGCAACAATCGTTTGTGAATTAGAAGGAAAAGAAGAAACCTTTTATATAAAAATTAAGGATAATGGAGAAATAACTGAAAAAAAAGGCAACGAAAAAATATATAAAGAAATTGATATAGATTCATTAAAATCTGTTCCAGAAGTAGTACATGCCTTGCAAGATTATTATGAAAGTAAAGGTGGAAGTTGTAGTACAAAAAAATAACTACAACTTCGAATTTATTTTTTATAATTCCTTAAATAACTGCTATAAATTATCATACATTTTAAGTGCTTTTCCATGTTTCATACACATATCTTTATAATTATAATTCATATGATTAGCAACACTAACAAGAGAATTTCCATTAACATACATATCTGTCAAAATATTCCTATACGGTTGCTTTACTTTTAATAATGCATCATCTACTTTTTTTAAGTTTTGTTCTAATTGAATTGTAAAATTTAATGCTTCTAGTTTCATATCCAGTAATATCGCTAAATTTTCTTTCATAGCATCTTGCATTTCTGGATTTTTTCTAGTGTATTGTTTATAGTTTGCTATCATTTTTCGAATGCTCTCATATTCTCCTTCAATTTTACTTTTCTTCTGTTCTATCCATTCTTTATTTTCTTTATAATCAAATAAATCCTCTCTTTTCATTTATGGCTCCTCATAAGGTTTTCAAAATCTTCTTTATTATTATTGACAAGAATAAATCTTTCTATAAAAAAATCTAAAATTAACTAATTTCAGTTAATTTTAGATTTTCTTATTCAATAAAATTTAATTTTTAAAAGTTTATTCCTCCTTAATGATATTTTTACTGCCCCAATAAGTTGCCATAAAATAGGCTCCATAAATCACTCCCATGACAATTACCGTTCCAATAATGGATGGTAACAAATCTTTTTTACTTGCCACTCCCGCTAATGTCGAAAGTGCAAACTGAATGCCAAACACAGAATGAATAATAGCTAAAATAAGTGGTGTTCCAAAAAAGATTCCAATTTGTTTGAATAGTGCGCTATTAATCATTTTTTCATCACAACCGATTTTTCGCAAAATGGTATATCTTTGCTTATTGTCCGAACTATCTGTCAGTTGTTTCAAAGCTAAAATGGCTGAACTTGCAATCAAAAAGATTATTCCTAAATAAATCGCAACAAATGTAACCATTGTTACCAACCCTACACTTGCTTCTATAATAGAAATTTTACTCATACCATCTAATCGTAAGCCCTTTTCATAAAGAGTATTCAAAATAGTCGCCTCTTCTTTACTCGTAAAATTTTTTTCAATTTCCAATTTTTCTTCTTCTGTATTTGCATTATAATTAGCAGCTAAAAAATATCGTTCTGTCATTTCATTTGTTAAATTACAATTATCTGGCACCAAAATAATACCTGTATTCGTATGGCTTGTGGACATCACAATAAATCCACTTTTACATTCATTATATTTTGCTTTATATGTTTTTCCTGCAATTTCCAATGGATAATTTCCAGCTTTTAAAACTTCATTTCGGATTTGTTCTTGTGTTTCAAAATCACAAAGCATAATATATTCATCATCCTCTAGTTCATATTCTTCGTTACCATACAATTTTGCAATTTTGTTATAATCAGAAACTTTCATTAGTTCTTCTGATGTGTCATACCTAAGATATGGAAATTTTGCCTTAAGGTCTTCCATTTTGTCTCCAAAAAACTTTTCCCAAGTCAAATTTTTATCTGTATACACTGGAACTTCTTGTACATCTTTTAGTAAATTCATATCAAATCCGTTACTTTCTAATGTTTTTTGTATTGACACTCTTGAATCCTGCCTTTGCATTTGTGTATAAATTTCTTCCTTGCCATTTCTTCCAACTGCTCTTTCTGGCAAATACGCAGCTTTATATAAATTAAGATCCACTGGCGTCATTTCTAATAAATCGCTTTGCATCGTATTTCTTAGGGCAAGTGCTGACGACAAAATTGTAATGGTCATAAAAAGCATTAAACAAATCACACTCATACTCACAACCATAGTATTTATTTTGTTGTTAATTTGTCTTAAAACAAACATATTGGTATCTTTCAAATATGTTTGTTTCATGACTTGCACAATTTGCAAAATAAATCCTGATAGCGACCAAAATACTAAAACAGTTCCTACAATTCCCATTAAAATAACTTTTAACATTTTATCTGCTGTACTTAGAGAATTAGCATCAATAGTTACTTTCCAATATGCAAATCCCAATAAAATAGCTGCTGCCACAAAAACTAAAATCGACAAGATTGGATTTTTGATTTTCACAGTTTCGTTTTTCTTAGCACTGTTGAGCAAATGAATCAATTTATAACGTGAAATCGTAAGTGTATTAAAAAACATAACTGCCAAATACATAATTGCAAAATACACGCATGTTTTAATACAAGCTGCTTTTGAGAAAACAAACTCAAATTTGCTCAAATCTGCTTCAAACATTTTTGAAACTAAAATCGACATAAATTGTGAACCAAAAATGCCAAATCCTAAGCCAACCACAAGTGAAATCATTCCAACAAAAATAGTTTCCAACAAAATAATTTTTGAAATTTGCCTTCTTCCCATTCCTAAACTCATGTAAATTCCAAATTCTTTTTTTCTTCGATTAATCAAAAAACTATTAGCATAAACAATCAGTAGCCCCAAAACCACAGCCACAAACACAGAAACTATACCAAGCATTTCTATCATTAGTTGAATGATTTGCCTTTGTGAAGTCGAAACTTGCAACATTGCTTCTTGACTATCTAGTGAATTAAATAAGTAGAAAATCGCGACACCTAAAACCAATGTCAAAAAATAAATGCCATAATCTTTAATACTTTTTTTCATATTTTGAATAGATAACTTAAATAACATCGCTCAAATCACCCCCAAGAAGTGTCTGCACTTCAATGATTTTCTCAAAAAATTGTTTTCTTGTGTCATTTCCTTTGATTAATTCATTGAAAATCTTGCCATCTTTGATGAACAAAATTCGGTTTGCATAGGATGCGGTAAAAGCATCGTGTGTAACCATTAAAATAGTGGCTTGCAAACTTTGATTTAGAAATTCAAAATTCTCTAATAATTGCCTTGCTGCTTTAGAATCAAGAGCGCCTGTTGGCTCATCAGCCAGCACCAATTTAGGATTTGTAATCATCGCTCGACATGATGCAATTCTTTGCTTTTGTCCGCCAGAAACCTGATAAGGATACTTTCTCAAAATATCTCCTATCCCTAATTTTCTTGCAATTTCATTTACTCTTCTATCAATTTCCTTTGGATTTACGCGCTGAATTGTTAGTGCTAATGCAATATTTTCATACGCTGTTAATGTATCTAACAAATTAAAATCTTGAAAAATAAATCCCAATTCCTCTCTCCTGAACTTGTTCAAGTGGTTACCTCTTAGCGTTGTAATATCTTTCCCATGAATAATAATGTGTCCACAAGTTACCTTATCAATTGTGGAAATACAATTCAAAAGTGTCGTTTTTCCACTTCCGCTAGCCCCCATAATTCCTACAAATTCAGCTTTGCTTACATCAAAACTAATATTATCAATGGCCTTCGTCAAATTTGATTTATTCCCATAGTATTTTTCAATATTTTTTACCTGTAACATTTTTTCCATACATAAAATCTCCTTTCCATCTTGCTTATAGTATAAACGTTTTTTTTAAGTTTTGCCATCGATTTTGGTGACAGAAGTCTTACATTTTTGTAAGGTCATTATAACATAAAAAATCTGAATTATCACTAAGTGACAATTCAGATCTCCTGTATTAATGCACTACAAAAACATTTGATTTAAATAAGTTCCAAACATCTGACAGCCAGTTCATTTATCATTGTACTTGCATATTG
>CANBLA010000105.1 GCA_947369305.1 uncultured Clostridia bacterium | reverse complement strand
TTTATTTGATGTGATTGGAAAGCGAGCTAAAGTGTGTTTTGCTGATACTGCGAATAATAAAGCCATTGAGGAAATCAGATTGATTTTATCTAAACATGATTTAGTTATGGAAAAATATTTAACTTTCGAAACCAATATAGAAACAGTTATTAAATCATTGGAAAACAAAGCAGAAGCAACAATTACTGATTCGGTGGATATTACAAAATTAGTCGATACGATTATCCGTTCAGGTATGGAAAAAAGAGCTAGTGATATTCATATTGAACCATTAGAAAAGGCTGTAAGAGTTCGTTTTAGAATTGATGGTGAATTAATTACGGTCGCTAATATTGAAAAGAAAAAACAAACCCAGTTAATTGGTAGAATTAAAGCTATTTCTAATATGCATCAAGAAAAACAAGATGCCCAAGATGGTACCATTAATACATATCCAGATTATAACATCCGTGTTGCTTCGCAAAGAACCATTGATGGAGAAAAATTCTGTTTAAGATTATTGAAGAAAAACGAGGGCATTCGAAGCATTTTTGATTTAGGTTTTCCAACCGATGAAGGCTATTTGAAAAAATGTTTTGATAAACGAAATAGTATTACGATTATTGCAGCGCCAACTGGACAAGGTAAGACAACCACCTTGTATAGTATTTTGGATTATTTAAATCGACCAGAAATTAATATTACAACAGTTGAAGATCCTGTGGAAATTAGGGTGCCGGGTATTAATCAAATAGAAGTGGATGAAAAGTCAACGTTTGCATCTTCTTTAAGATCTATTTTAAGAAATGACCCAGATATTATTTTACTAGGAGAAATTCGTGATTTTGAATCAGCTGAAATCGCTATTCAAGCGGGACAGACGGGACATTATGTATTATCAACTATTCATACAATTAATGCTATAGAAGTAATTACAAGATTAAGAAAAATGGAAATATCGGATTACGATATTTCAAGTACTTTGGCTACTGCAGTTTCGCAAAGATTGTTAAGAAAAGTGTGCCCACATTGTGCAGTAAAAAGGGCATTTAGTAAGGAAGAAAAAGATTTGATACATAAATTTGGTGAAAGATATCATGAAAGTTTTGATTTTACAGGAAAAACAACTTATGATACAAAAGGTTGTGCGAAATGTAATCATACAGGTTATTTAGATAGAATTGCAGCTTTTGAGATTTTGGAGTTAACAGATGAAATAAAAGACTTAGTAGTATCAGGTGCTTCTAGCTTGAAAATCAGAGAAATGGCACTTGAGCAAGGTTATAAACCATTAGTAATTGATGCATTTAGAAAAGTGTTGGATGGAATTACAACAGTAGAAGAAGTAAATAAAAGATTAGCGCTTTACTAAAGATGAGGAGGAAAAAATGATATTAATTGAAAAAATAATAAAAAAAGCAATTGAAAAGGATGCATCTGATATACATTTGATTAATGGAATGAAACCAATGCTTAGAATAGCCAGATCATTAGTTGAAATTAAAGAAATGGAATTATTGGATGAAGCTACTTTGTATGAAATATATGATTATATTGTAAAAGGAAATGTAGAAAAAAACGAAGAATATATTGAAAAAAGAAGATTGGATACGTCGTTGGTTTTTGAAAATGTACGTTTAAGAGTAAATAGTTCTTTTGCAGATGATGTTCCAGTCTTTACGATGCGTTTGATAAAAGATACATTGCCTGCTTTTGAAGAACTTGGTGTACCAGAAATTGTAAGATCTATGACACGTCAACAGCAAGGGTTGATGCTTGTAACAGGTAAAACAAATTCGGGAAAAACCACAACGCTAAATTCTCTAATTGATGATATTAATAAAACACAAAATCGAAAAATATTGACTTTAGAAAATCCAGTAGAATATAGACATAGAAGTAAAAAATCGCTGATTATCCAAAAAGAAGTAGGTCCAGGAATGGATGTACCGACGTTTATTGATGGTGTTAAAAACTCGCTAAGAGAGGACTGTGATATTCTTGTCATCGGAGAAATTCGAGATAAAGAGACTATGGAAGCTGCTATTGATATGGTTGAATCTGGTCATTTAGTGATTGGAACCTTACATACGAAATCTTGCGCAGAAACAATTGACAGAATGATTAACTTTTATGAAGTACGCGATCAAGCTTCCATCAAGAATTTGATTTCTACTTTATTGAAATTAGTTGTTTCACAAAGATTATTAAAATCACAAGTTACTGGAAAATTGGTTTTAGTTCCAGAAGTTATGATTGTTGATAATACAATTGCTGCTTGTATACGAAAAGAAAAATTTAATATTTCAGAAATTGAAGATACCATTCAAAGTAATATCGATAAAGGAAGCATTGGATTGGTAAATTCATTAGCAAAGTTATATGTTAGTGGACAATTATCGTTAGAACAAATAAAGTCACAGGTCGAAGAAAAGAATTATGAGACTTTAAATCGAACGATTATGCAATTGAATGTAAGAACAAAACGTTAAAACAGATTTAATGATTAAATGGAGGATGTAAAATGCCAACCTATATTTATAAAGCAATGACCAAACAAGGTCAGATAGTAAAAAATAGAATGAATGAAAGCAGTAAAATAAACTGTTTAAAGAAATTGAAGAGAAATGAGTTATTTCCGATTAGTGTCAATCAAACCATAAGAATGGATAAAAAGCAAAAGAAAAAACCTAGAAATTTTAGAAAAACAAACTCTGAATTAAAAAGAATTGGAACTCAAAAAGCTAAGGACATGGCAAGTGCGAAAAAGATGGGCATCAAAGATAGAATTTTATCAAAACTTTCGATTGAGAGAAAAATTACCTCTAGAGATATACGTATTTTTACACAGAATTTCTATTTATTGAAGAAAGCCAATTTTAATAATGTGCATGCATTATCTACAGTAATGGAAAGTACAGAAAACCCAAGTTTAAAATTGATTATTGAAGATATTTTGTATGGGGTTGAATCAGGAGAATTTATGCATACAACGATGGAATATTATTCTAATGTTTTTCCCTATATTTACATCAACTTAATAAAAGTTGGGGAACTTTCAGGTTCTTTAGAATCTTCATTAAAACAAGCCATTAAATATTTAGATGAAAGTGAAACCTTGCGAACAAAGTTAAGAAGAATTTTAATTCCGAATATTGGAATGTTTGTTGGTATTTTAGTTATGCTTTTTGTATGTGTTATTGTGGGAGTTCCAGCGATACAAAATATATTTGAGCAATTGGGAAGTACGGATCAATTACCTAAAATTACAATATGGTTTGCTAATGTAGTTGATTTTTTGGTTAAAACATGGTATGTATGGTTTTTATTGATTATCGCTTCGATTACTGGGATTATGTTGTACATAAGAACACCATTAGGTAAATATCGTTTTGATAAGTTTAAATATACTATGCCAATATTTGGTCAATTAATTTATTTAATTGATTTTTCCAGACTGTTAAAAAATATGTTGCTTAACTTACAAAATGGTATTCGAATTCAAGATGCACTTGATGTTAGTAAGTCTGTTATAAATAACACAATTATGCGTTCTATGATTGATGTTTCAGTAAATAATATTTATATTGGTAAATCTTGGATAGATCCATTTGAGCAAGCTAAATTTTCTAATCCAATGACGGTTGAGATGTTGAAAATTGGTATGAAAACAGATTTATCAGAAATGATGGATAAACTAGTAGAATATATGGATATTGATATTGATAATACTTTAGAAAAGATCATGAAAGTATTGCCAGAAATTGCCTATGCTATTGTTGGAATTGTACTAATCTTCTTTGTAGTTGTTGTATTAGTACCTTGCGTTGAGATTTACATGGGAGGATTTATATTCTCAGCATATTCATCTTATATTTAGAGTAAAAGAAGGAAGGAAAAGTTCAATGAAAATTGCTGAAAGCATTGAAACTGTACACACACACACACACACACACAGGTAGTTTTAAAAGTAAAAAACATTATATAATTATTAGGTTTATAAAGAAA
>CANBLA010000104.1 GCA_947369305.1 uncultured Clostridia bacterium | reverse complement strand
TCTTTTCTCCTCGGCGAACTAGATGCTAGAATAATTTTCATTGATTTTCCTCCTTTTTTATGATTATACTTTATATTTATTTTTTAAGCAACATCTTCCACAAATTCCCTTCTTCCTTTTCCAATGATTGACTTCTTTATGTAACTATGATATAATATAATTAGGATTTTTATATTTATTTTTAAAGTTCTAGTTTGCTAGAGCTGGCTTGGAGTAAAAATATAAAAATTTTGGTACATTGAAAATTCCCCTCTTGGGGGCTCATAAAAAAAGAAAAGGAGGTCTTTTTATGAAAAAGACAACAAAACTTATTGCCACTCTTATGGCAATCTTAACTCTTGTAACTCTGGTTCCCTGCACAGTGAGCGCTTCAAACGAACCCTACTGCATGATCAGCTTTGATGCCTCACTGGGTTGTAATACGGTTAAATATTACAGCTACTCAAGCAATACTTTCCGGCAGGACACAGCACGCTTAGTAAAATTCTATGACGGGAAAATTCTTCTCGGCACAAATGACACACTGTTAACTTCCAGTCACAAAGCTGGAACAAATCCAGCTTGGACTCCTAACGGCAATTATTTGAGTTGGTTTGATAATAACAATTCATTTTGTCTCCGGAATTACAAGACTGGAGAAATGCGATACTTCTCCGAAGTTTCCAATATCAAACTTAATGCCGAGAGCATGGTGAGTAGTGTTATTCTGGCGGACGGATCAGTCAAATCTGTTACAGAACTATTATCTGACTCCACCAGTAATGTAACCCCTCCCTCACCAACTTCACCTTCCTCACCTTCCTCACCTTCCACTAAAAATCCGATTAAAAATCCTGCTGTACAGCAGTGGACAGATTCAGCAGGAAGGGAGCATTACAAATTTGGGAAAAATAAAGTCATTGTAGATGGGCATGATGTTTATCTCAATGACTACAAGATTTCTGAATTGTGTAATTCGAGTGTGCGATTTGTTGCAATAGACTCTTCTAATAGAGTTTATCTCTATGAAGACAAAACAGCGAGTCTTTATCGATTTAAAGTTGTCAACATTTTTAAACCGAGTCGAATAAAATTCGCAAAAGGCACTAAGCTTCAGCGCATTGAGTTAAATTCTAATGGTTACCTTACAAAAATCGTAACTACATCTGGTACTTTTACCGTAAAACAATTAGCAGTAGATAAGACTTGGTATCCAAAAAAGAATTATGCAATTAATAAAAAAGGATACTGTACGTATTATCTGGCTGAAACTTCCAAAACATACACACTTCGGTTAAAAGGAACCAAGCTGTATTTGAATAAAAAAGTGATTGCAAAGGGAATTACCAGAAAAACCGAATCCTTTGGTTTTAAAGGAAAATTTCTTTATTATGTTAAAGCAGGAAAGAGATATGAAGCCAAAATATCTTCGCCCAAGATGGCGAAGGTGACTAAGACAGGCATCAAAAAATTGACATATTCCAAAAAAGACGGATGTGTCAAAGGCGCAAAGTAAACTCCAAGTCTCACAACAGAAACTCGAAATGCAATTTATTTCGAGTTTCTGTTGTTTTTTTGTTATAAATACTTTACGTCTGATACAAAATAGGATAAAATATATGTTACGAGGTATCCTTATGAAAAGTGTAATAAAAACTTTAATCATTCTTTTTTTAATTATCTTAATCATTTGTATTTTTTATAATTTTATTTGGTCAAAATTTCAAAACAAGCATCGTTTTGAAAAAAGTACCATCCAAATGAGCGAAAGTTTGGAAAATAGTCCTTTCTCTCTTGCAAAAGTAATTTTATATAGTAGTGCTTATGGCAATAATAAAAATACAACTTTTCAGCAAACTAACTGGATCTTAGACATTTTTCAATATACTGACATTGCTATATACATTAAAAATACTGAAAATGAACTAAATTCATCTAACTCGGTAAAAAAATTGTTTTTAGAAAATATCTCCATTTCTACTCCCAAACTTGGTTCACCAAATTTATATTACCTTAACACTTTAAATTTTGGAACACCCCATATTACCGAACACAATAAAATCGATACTTCACTTGAATTTACTGTTTTAAACGACCCAAATCAGCAAAATAATATTCAGTATAACACACCGATTTTCTTTACAGATTGTTCTAATCCAATTACATTAAAATATGTTAATCATCCAATCAAAGAAAATTTTGAAATCACCTCAAATGAACCCGTATTTTTCAATGGAAAACTATTAAAAATGGCCAATATTAATTTATCAGATTTAGAAACAACCATTTCTTTCACTATTCGCATTATAAATCATAATAATGAAGAATATTCTTACCATGTTTCACTTCCAATTCATTTAACAGAGGAAGAAAACTCCATGGATAATGGAAATATTTTAGTAGAAAAAACTTATAAAAATCTCAAATTCATCAAACAACTTTAAAAAACTAATTCTCTACTTTAATATTTCCACAGTTATTCTCAATTTTAAGGATTGTCTCACTATGGCGATAATTATGATTAATCTTCACATCTCCCAAATCAGTTTTGGCATCCATATAAATTTCATTGGTTTTCCCAATTTTAATATCACCAAAATTATTTATAATTGACGAATCTTCTAAAAGCATTATCGTACCAATTTTGACATCTCCACAATCTGATTCAATCTCCATTTTATTATTAACTTCCTCAATCCTTATATCACCATAATTATTTTTGACAAATGCATTTTTCACTTTTCCCAAACTCACATCACCACAGTCTTCCTCAATTCGAATACTTGCATTTTCCAAGTTGCTTCCTTGAATATCACCATAATTTACTCTCATGTCAATTTGTTTTGCAAATTCTTTTGGTAAATAAATAACCATGTCATTTTTATCTAAATTAAAATTGAAAAATAAACTTTTTCGCTTGTCCCTCATATAATCTATCTTTAATTGATTTTCTACAAAATCGACTTTCAAATCTTCCTCATTTTCGCCATAAACCATTACTCTGATTTGTCCATCCATGCTTTCCTTAAAACTAACATCTCCCACACTTGAAAGAAGCTCTATTTTTTCCACTTCTGCCAACACATAACTTGTATCAAAAATAATTTGACTACTTTTTCTTCCCTTCCAATTCATCCATCTTGGTTTTCCACTTAAACAAAACACTAAAAAAACAACCAAACCAACAATCAATAGTATTAGCAAAACAATCAAAAAAATAAGTAATTCTCTAGTCTTCATCTGTTTTCTCCTCCTTTAACATAAAAAATAACTTCACAACTTGACAAATTAATCCATCAATTACAAATATAATCCAGGTAATATGCCATGCCATTGTATAAAAACTAATCATAAAATAAATAATAGTACAAATAGCTCCCACAATCCCATTGATTTGTTTCATAATTTCCACTTCTTTCATTTCCTTTTTTGTCTTTTCAAACTTTGGAACTGACATATAATGCCTTACTAATCTTGCAGTTATAAATCCAATAACACCTAAAAACACTGCTGTTACAATAATAGGATCAACCCATAAAAAAGCAACTGCAAAAATAAAACCTGCTACTGCCAAAATATAAAACAAAATAGATGTACTAACAACTTCAGCCGATTTTACTCGTATTTCTTCTTTTGTTAAAACCTTCTTCTCTTTTTGTTCTTCTTGATAACTTGTTTTTTCTGCTTTTTTACCAGTCAATAATTCTTCTGTTCCAATTTCAAACAATTCACATAAAGGAACAATTTTATCAAAATCAGGTGTACTTTGGTTCGTTTCCCATTTGGAAACCGTCTGTCTGGTCACATTCAATTTTTCCGCCACTTCTTCTTGAGATAAATTTTTTGCTTTTCTTAATTCAAATAACTTTTTTCCAATATCCACAAAAATAAATCCTCCTTTTCATTACTTGGTTAAATTATACCATTTTCTTTCAGTTGCATCTACCAATTTTAAGTGGAAATTTGTCAACTGAAATTAACATTCTAGTATTTGCAATGGTTCTAGAT
>CANBLA010000103.1 GCA_947369305.1 uncultured Clostridia bacterium | reverse complement strand
TTTGGTTTTATTAGATGTTAACTTGCCAGAACAAAATGGCTATGAAATTTGTAGTAAAATAAGAAAGAAATCTAATGTTCCGATTATTTTTGTGACAAGTCAAAATGGTGCAATGGAGGAATTAAACGGGATTATGAGAGGTGGAGATGATTATATTGAAAAACCATATAATATTCCAATCTTACTAGCAAGAATAAAAAACTTACTTGCTAGAAGTTTTCCTCAAGAAGAAAATAATAAAGTTCAGTATAAAGAAATAACATTGGATATTTTGAAATCCACCATTTTCTATCAAGAAAAGCAAGCAGAACTAACCAAAACAGAACTAAAGACGATTTATTATCTTTTTACACATCAAGATAAAATCGTATCAAGAGAAGAAATCATTGATTATTTGTGGGATAATGGTGTATACGCAGATGATAATAGTTTGAGTGTAAATATTACAAGATTAAGGGAAAAATTGAAACAGTTGGGGATCGAGAGATTGATTGAAACTAAGAGAGGACAAGGATATAAGATATGAGTTTTACCAAATATGGAAAAGACAAAATCAATTATATTTTAGGTTTTGCTGCATATTGCTTGTTTCTTGTGTGGTATTTGAAAGCAATGAAAGTGAATTCGAATGTGGTTTGGGTTGTGATTTCTGTCTCTTGTCTTTTTTTTGGAATTGGATTTTTGGTGAGTTTTTGGAAAAAGTATGCATATTTTAAGAATATCAATCAAATGATGGATGCTCTGGAGGAAAAATATTTGATTTCTGAAATAATGCAAAAGCCAAGAAGAGAGGAAAATTTGGCGCATTTTCATATTTTGAAAAGAGCGAATAAATCAATGATGGAAAATGTAAGCAAGGTAAGAAATGCGCAAAAAGCCTATAAGGATTATATTGAAAGTTGGGTGCATGAGATAAAAATTCCGATAACGTCAAGTAAGTTGTTGTGTGGAAATCATCCGACAGAGGTGACAAAAAAGATAGAGAACGAGATAGATGAAATTAACAATTTTGTGGAACAAGCTTTGTTTTATGCAAGATTGGATCAAGTTTCCAATGATTTTATGATACGAGAAGTGAATTTGGGGGAAATGATAAAAAATGTTCTAGCGCGAAATAAAAAAATCATGATACAAAATAATATGAAAGTGAATTTGCAAAATTGTGATGTTATGGCGTATACGGATGAAAAATGGCTGGAATTTATTTTGAAACAAATTTTGATGAATAGTGTTCAATATAAAAGCGAGAAAAATGCAGAGATAAGAATTGATGTAAAGGAAAAGAAAGAAAATGTAATTCTATTCGTACGAGATAACGGAATTGGCGTTAAAACAAGTGAAATTGACCGAATTTTTGAGAAAGGATTCACGGGAACGAATGGAAGGAGGCAGAAGAAATCGACGGGAATTGGGCTGTATCTGTGCAAAAGATTGTGTAAAGAGTTAGGAATGGAAATTGAGGCGGAAGCAAAAGAAAATGAGTTTATGGAAGTTAGAATTATCATTCCAAGACATAAAAGAAAATCTTACAAAACTGTAAGATTTAAGTAAACTACTTCTATAGAAAAGAACTGAAAAACAGGTTATACTTAAATTAACCATTTGAAAATGGGAAGATTTAAGAAGGAGTTGAGGATTTTGAAGAAAATATTAAAAGTAGAGCAAATCCAAAAATATTATGGTAATAAAGAGAATATTACAAAAGCAATTGACGATATCAGTTTTGAGGTAGAAGAAGGTGACTTTATCGGCATCATGGGTGCAAGCGGAAGTGGAAAAACGACACTTTTGAATTGTATTTCTACGATTGATACCGTAAGTTCTGGTCATATTTATTTAGAAAATCAGGATATAACCGAAATTAAAGAAGAGGACATTGCTAAATTTCGTAGAGAAAATTTAGGTTTTATTTTCCAAGATTTTAATTTATTAGATACGCTTACTGTCGAAGAAAATATTGCATTAATTTTAACCATCAATAAAGTACCAGAAAAGGAGATTGACAAACGAATTTTGGAAATTGCCAAAAGTTTGGGAATTGAGGAGATTTTGCAAAAGTTTCCCTATCAAGTTTCTGGTGGACAAAAACAAAGATGTGCTGCTTGCCGAGCTATTGTAAATACACCCAAAATTATTTTGGCAGATGAACCAACTGGAAGTTTGGATTCGAAATCGGCAAGACAATTACTGGAAGTAATGGAAGATATGAATCAAATCCTAAAAGCAACTATTTTAATGGTAACTCATGATCCGTTATCAGCTAGTTACTGCAAAAAGATACTATTTTTGAAAGATGGCAAAATTTTTAATAAAATTGAAAAAGGTGAAAAACCAAGAAAAAATTTCTATCATGAAATCTTAGATGTGTTGGCTCTTTTAGGAGGTGATGCAAGAGATGTTAGGTAAATTATCTTTTCGAAATGCCAAAAGACAGGCAAAAGATTATGTGATTTATTTTATTACGATTGTGATGGCAGTTGCTTTGCTATTTAGTTTTAATTCTATTGCTGTCTCAAATGATATTGCAGAGCTTTCTTCTAGTATGAAGAATTTTTCAAAATCCATTATGGGAATGAATAGTATTATTGTTTTAATAATGGTTTGGCTGATTAATTATACGATGAAATTTATGCTTGAAAAAAGAAGCAAAGAATTTGGGACGTATCAGATTTTAGGAATTGAAAAAAAAGATATTTCTAATATGTTTACAATAGAAAATTTACTAATAGGAAGTTTTGCATTTGTTGTAGGAACGGGAATTGGAGTGTTTCTTTATCAGATATTTACGAGCATTATTATGAATTTATTTGCTCAACCGTATAAAATCTCAATTGTGTTTCGTTGGGAAGCAGTAAAAATAACAGCAATATGCTTTTTTGCAATATTTGTGTTAGTTCTTTTGAATAGTAGACGAAAAATAAAAAAAACAAAAGTATATGATTTATTATATGCAGAAAAACAAAACGAGAATAATCGCATCAAAAATGCAAAAGGAAACAGGATTGTTTTTATTATTTCTATAATTTTGTTACTAAGTGGTTTGTGGATTTTAAATTTGGATTATAGTAATTTAGCTAAAATGACAGGAAAATATACAATGCTAGCAATTGTCGTATGGATAGTTGGAATATATTTGTTTTATATAAGTATTTCGAGTTTTATTGTCAAACGATATTTAGAAAACAAAACAAGAAAATATAAGAAAAATAACTTATTTTTATATCGAAATTTAACTTCTAAAATCAACACGATGAGCATGACTTTGGGGACAATTGCAGTTGCTTTTGCATTTATCATAATAGGTGGCAATGTGGCACTTTTGATGAATGGCATGCTAAATAATGAAATCGAAATGGGGTATCCTTTTGAAATTATGGTGAGTTTGCCAGATTCAGATTTTTCAAGATATAAAGAATATATTCAAAAAAATACAAAAGTAACAGATTTATATGAATATAGACTATATCATATTCCTCAAACAACAATTGCAAAGGCACTAGATGGAACAACGTTTGAAGAAAGATATGATGAAGCATATGAAAATGTTTTAGGTTTAACAGACTATAACTACTTGAGAAAAATGCTAGGATATGATATAATATCTTTAGAAGACAATGAAGCAATTATTCAATGCATGAAAACGGCAGAAAAACCATTTCAAGAATATATTGAAAAAAACAACAAAATAGAAGTTCTAGGTAGGGAAATTACATTAAAAGACGTCAAAGGAGAGCATTTTGCACAGATTTCCTTTAATGGATATGCGTATTGTCTTGTGGTTTCAGATAATTTATTGGAAGAAATTATGAAAGCAGATTTTAAACTAGAGACTCCTTTTTTCCAAGGAGATTACAAGTTGGTAGCAAAGACAGAACAAGCAACAACGGAAGAATTTTATGATGGATTATCTAAATACATTGCATATGATGAATTAGAACAAACCGCAATCATTGATGGAGAAAAACAGCAATATACAATGAATATTGCTTTAGGAAATGTGCAAACAAGAGGGAATCGAACAAGTGAAGTCAAATC
>CANBLA010000102.1 GCA_947369305.1 uncultured Clostridia bacterium | reverse complement strand
CGTCCGACCCACGGCTTAGAAGGCCGTTGCTCTATCCAGCTGAGCTACCGGTCCAGAAATTCATAATAGACAACAATTATATTAACACATTATATTTATTTTGTCAATCTTTTTTTTTAAAAATCTAAGTAAATTAGAAAATTTTAAAAAAGTATTTACAAAATTTTGATAATCCTATATAATTCTTTTGTAATTAAAAAGGGAGGATAAAAAAATGGATGAACAAAAAAATGGATGAACAAAAAAATATACCAGAAGAATATCAGCCAATTTCAATGTGGGGATATTTTGGATATGAAATTTTATTTTCAATACCATGCGTAGGAATTATTGCACTTTTAATTTTTGCTTTTGGTGGTACAAAAAATCAAAACCTTAAGAATTTTGCACGTTCTTACTTCTGTTTTATGCTTATATTATTTGTACTATATTTTATTTTAATAATGTCAGGTACAGCGATTTCTTTAGTTGGTTCTTTATCATAAACCAGAAAGCAATTTGTATTTTTTATTTATACAAATTGCTTTTTACTTAAATTATGAGGAAATTATGTTAAAAAAAGATTTATATAATATAAGATTTGCCATTTTTACTTTAATGGTATACGGCATTTTTATGCAAATTCAATTTCATACGATCTGTCCTTTCAAAGCTTTGACTGGTTTTCCATGCCCAGCATGTGGATTAACACATGCTACAATATATGTATTTATGGGAGAGTTTAGCAAGGCTTTTTCTGCCAATCCTACGGTTTTATTGTGGCTTATAACAATTTTTCTTTTTGCATTGGATCGCTATATTTATTCTCTTAAAATCAAAATTTTTCCTTATTTTTTTATCCTAGTTGGTATAATAACAATTGTTTGGTATTGTTTTTCAGTCATTTAGCTTAATTTATGAATCAGTTCTGTTAATGAAAAATGGAATTTTTCACCTGTTTTAACCATTTCTAATTCAAAATGGTTTTCTTCTGTTTTGTCACCAATGATCATAAGATAGGGCGTACCAAAAACTTTACAATCCTTAATTTTGACACCTATTGTAACATTTTCTCGATCATCTAAAATAACACCAATATTTTCTTCCTGCAATTTAGCATAGATTTTTTTAGCCAAATCAAATTTCTCTGGATTTTCCATTTTTGGAATGATTTGAATTTTAAAAGGAGCAATTGATTCTGGCAAAGAAAAACCACATGGACCAAATTTAGGATCCTTAATCAAATACTGTTCATATATCGCAGCTAAAGTTCTACTCACGCCAATTCCATAACACCCCATATAATACAAAGTTTCATCACCATTTTGATTGATATATTTTCCATTCATCATTTCCGAGTAACGAGTACCAAGCTGAAAAATATGACCAAGTTCCATAGTTCTCGTTTCTTTAAAATGAGAAATATCTGTAATACCATATTCATTTTTTAAATATTCTGCATAATCTTCACGCTCTAAAATCTCAGTATTTAAGCCGATACCTGATTTTTCATCATACAAAATTTTATCTTCACCTTGCTCAGAAAGCATCATAAACTCTTCTGACTTTTTGCCACCCATGTCACCATTATCGGCAATAACTGGGATAATTTTCAAACCTAATTTTTCGAAAATTTCTATAAATGCTTTTCGAACATTTTCATAAGAAAAAGTCATATTATCTTCATTCGTATCAAAACTATACGCATCTAACATAACAAAAGATTTTCCTCTTAATAAATAACCTCTTGTTCGAATTTCATTTCGATATTTTTCACTAATCTGATAAAAAGTAACTGGCAAATTTTTATAAGATTTTAATTTCTCTCTTGCAAATTCTAACATGGCTTCTTCTCCAGTAGGAGCCAAGCAAAAGGTACCTTTGTTTGATTCGGTAATAAGCATAGTTCCACTATCAACATAATGGTCATAGCGACCAGAATTTTTCCAAATTGTATCAGGTTGCAAGGCAGGTAGCAAAACCTCAATACAACCATATTGATTTAAAGTGTCAATCATTATTTTTTCTATATTTCTACGAAGTAAAAGAGGGATCGTGTTATAGCCAAATAATCCTGCTCCATATTGTACTAATTGACCAGTTTGAAGCAAAATACTTTGTCCAGGATACATTTCATCTATGTAATTTAATTTGGTATTTCCCATACCCGTTCCGTGATAATTTCATTTAATTTTCTTCCTTTCCATTCTCATTTTCTATAAAAGAGGGCTCTTCTTGAAAACTTTCAATTGGCAAATCATCAATGACGATTTGTTCATTTTCATCTAATTTATAACGTGGTAATTCCGGGAGTTCTTCTAAACTTGAGATACCAAAGATTTTTAAAAAATCATCGGTTACTTGATACATCGTTGGACGTCCAGGTGCATCTAATTTTCCAGTTGATTCAATTAACTGGAATTCAAGCAATTTATAAATTGTTCCATCGGAACTAACACCTCGAATATTCTCAATTTGAGAACGTGTAATATTTGGATTGTAGGCAATAATGGATAATGTTTCCAAAGCAGCATTAGAAAGAGTTGGCTTAATTCGATTATCTAATAAAGGATATACATATTCATAATATTCTCTTTTTGTTACTAATTGATAACAATCCTTTATCTTAATCAGTTCAATACCACTTTCTTCTTGCTGATATTTTTGTATTAGCAATTCAATCATTGCTTTTACTTCTTCTTCATTCATCTCTAAAGCAGTCATAAAATCCTTGATATTTACTTCTTTTCCATTTGCAAATAACATTGCTTCCATGATCGCTTGCCCATTTTTATAATTCATTTTTTCCTCCAATAATACTCCTATTATTACATGAAAAGCTTAAAATGTCAATTATACATGCAATTTTTTAATTTGTTTTACTTCTTTGTATAATCTTTCAATATGAGCTGTTCTAGTTTGATAAGCATTTTCAAACTCTTGCAACAGAATAGGAATTTTGTCAACTTCTTCATTTGCCTGCAAAATATATTGAGCACCTTGTCTATAATATTCTTTTTTTTCTGGATTAGACGTAGCCTGCATTTTTTCATAATATTTCAAAGCATCTTTTAATCGTTTAATTTCTGATTTCAGATGAATTAAATAATCAGAACGAGCACTAATTTCATATTCTGTATCATCAATTACGACTTTAAATAATGCCTTCAAAATTTTCTTATCAATTTTCCCAACTTTTTTGCCTTTTTGAGTTGGCTCAGAATGTTCTATCAAAATATGCAATGTTTCAATAATACCAACATGTGTTTTATATTGACGTTTGGCAGTAATAGCTTCAAATTCATCTGCTACACGAATAATTTGTGCTTCATATGGAATTTCTTTTTCCAAAATGCCATTTGGATAGCCACTCCCATCTAATGACTCATGATGATACAAGGTGCCAGCAGAGTACGGACGCAATTTTGGATCTTTCATACACATTTCATAACCGATTTTGGTATGAGTTTTCATAATTTCATATTCTTCTTCAGTTAACTTCGAAGTTTTTTGTAAAACTGCTGGTGGGATAAAAATCTTTCCGATATCGTGAATATACGCACATGTTGTACAATAAATCGTGAATCCTTTATCTAAGTGTAAATGTTCGCATAATCGGCAAGTAATCGAAGCTACATTTTCCGAATGCTTTCTTGTAAAAGCATCCAAACTATCCAACATTTTTAGTTGATAGCGGATTTTTTCATCTAAATTATAGGATTTAATCGTTGTAGAATTATAAAAATCGAATTTTTCATTTTTCATAAGTAAAATCTCCTTATAGTAGTAATATGATATATTGTATAACTTAAATGAAAAGAGGTCAAGAAAAAGTTTGAGAAATAGATTGATATTATAGAGAGGATATGTTATAATTAACATAATTAAAACATTGTGCAAAGGGAGAAAATATGGAAATAGAGATTAGCGATGAAATTAATATACCTAAAGATGGAATATTTATAGTACCAGAAGGGACAAAGTGGATAGGTGAATCTGCATTTTATGGGCGTACAGGTTTAAAAAAAATAGTAATACCAGATAGTGTAACGAAGATAGGTAGATATGCATTTGAAAAATGTACAAATTTAGAAGAAATAGTAATATCAGATAGTGTGACGGAGATAGGCGAA
>CANBLA010000101.1 GCA_947369305.1 uncultured Clostridia bacterium | reverse complement strand
ATATATGTGAAAAATATCAATTAAACGAGATTTTCTTCTGTGGATTAATTTCGGCAGAATCTGGCTGGAATATTGCTGGAAATCATAGAAGAACACATAATTATATTAGTTTGATGGGAAATGGTGGAGCGCTTATTCAATTTAATTCTGTTCAAGAAGGACTTGAAAAGGCAGCTAATACTTTGCATAAAAATTATTTATCAGAAGGCGGACGATTTTATTATGGAAAAACGTTATCTGCTGTTAGAACAAGATTTTGCCCAGTTAATCCAAACTGGACGAATTTGGTTTATGGAAGAATGGAGCAGATTGTAAAATAAATTTTGAAAAGATAGTTATTTTTAACTATCTTTTTACAAATGAAGGTATGGATTTTCTAATTTTAAGAAAAAATAAAATTGAGGAATAAAAGATGGAATATTTATTTACTTTTTTAGAAGGAATTGCAAGTTTTATATCACCTTGTTTATTGCCAATGATTCCAATTTATATTGCTTATTTTGCAGGTAAAAACGCACAAAAAACGCACAAAGCCCTCATCAATGCAATTGGTTTTGTTTGTGGATTTTCAGCGGTATTTTTGCTATTGGCAGTATTTGCAAGTCAGCTTGGAAAATTGATTAGCAGTCATATGAAACATATAAAAATTATATTTGGCATAATCATTATAATATTTGGATTAAATTATATGGAACTTCTAAATTTAAAATTTATGAACAAAATGAAAACGCAAAAAGCCGATTTGCAAAACTTGAATTTTATCAAGTCGCTTTTATTTGGAATGTTATTTTCAATCAGTTGGACGCCATGTATAGGAACTTTTTTAAGTTCAGCTTTATTGCTGATTGCCAAACAACAACAGATGTTAAAAGGAATTTTGCTGATGTTGGTTTATTGCATAGGAATTGGAATTCCATTTATTTTATCGGTGATATTAATTGAGAAATTAAAAGAAGTTTTTGAGGTAATAAAAAGGAATTTTGGAAAAATAAAAAAAGTTTCTGGTGCAATTTTAATTGGCATGGGAATGTATATGATTTTCTTTTAAAGGGGAAGAATATGAGAAATAAAATGGTAATTATTAGTTTGTGTATTATTTTTATAGGTGGTTTATGGGTGATAAATTATGTGCTTAAAAATCAAGAAAATATGATAAAAAATGAAAATATAAAGGAGGATAAGATGAGTGTTTTAGAATTTACAAGTAGTGATTTTGAAAAGGAGGTTTTGCAAAGCGAAAAACCAGTTTTGGTGGATTTTTATGCTGATTGGTGTGGACCATGTAAAATGTTGGCTCCCATTGTTGATGAAATTGCGGAGGAAAATCAAGATATCAAAGTGTGTAGAATTAATATTGATGAAAATCAAGATTTGGCTGTAGAATATGGAATTATGTCGATACCAACACTTGTGGTGATTAAAAATGGTAAAGAAGTTAGTAGAACTGTTGGTGTTGTAGGGAAAAAAGAGATTTTGGAGTTGGTGAGATAAATGAATTAATTCACAATGAACAAAAATATAAAAAATAGCAATTTTGTTTAGTACAATGAACAAAATTGTTGACATTTTATAAAAATAATTGTATAATAAATAAAAAGGGGGAATTTTGTATGATTATTCGTGAAAAATATTTAGCTAATATACGACCTTTTTATGAACAAGATTTAATAAAAGTTATCATGGGAATACGAAGATGTGGAAAATCGATTATACTATTGCAAATCATGGAAGAATTAAAAGCGCAGGGAATTCCTGAAGAACAAATGATTTATATCAATTTCGAATATGAAGATTATGCTTTTATTCAAAATGATAGGGATTTACATGAATTTGTCAAATCAAAAATAAAAGGGGAAGAGAAATATTATTTATTTTTTGATGAAATTCAGAATGTTGAAAAATGGGAAAAAGCAATTAATTCTTTTAAGGCATCTAAAAAAGTTTCGATTTTTATTACAGGATCGAATAGCGATTTATTATCTGGAGAATTAGCGACTCACCTAGCAGGTAGATATGTAAGTTTTCGAGTGTTTCCGTTTACTTTTAAAGAAGTGTGTGAATTAAGAAGTATAACGGATGGAAGAGAAACAGAAGAACTTTTTAATGATTATCTGATTTGGGGTGGATTGCCTCAAAGATTTATGATGACAGATGAAATGCAGACAAGAACGTATTTATCGGATATTTATAATTCGATTGTGATAAAAGATATTATTACTAGATTTAATATTAAAGATTTGGATTTGTTTAATCGTATTGTAGAATATATTGTAACAACGCCGTCGCAGAACTTTTCTGCAGAAAGTCTAGCCAATTATTTGATGAACAAAGCACAAAGAGAAGTCTCAAAAGTAACGCTATATAATTATTTGGAATATATGACAAAAGCGATGTTAATCAACAAGGCAGACCGCTACGATGTACGAGGGAAAAGAATTTTAAATGGTAAATATAAATATTATTTAACAGATTTGGGCTTAGGTCAAATTATGAATGTGGGAAAAAGGCCACAATTAGGAGCGTATTTAGAAAATATTGTTTATAATGAACTGTTATCACGTGGGTATGATGTGAAAGTAGGAAATTTAGAAAAACGAGAGATAGATTTTATTGCTACTCGATTTAATGAGAAAATTTATTTTCAAGTAGCGTATATTTTAGCAGATGATAGCGTGGTTGAACGAGAATTTGGAGTATACAAAGAGGTAGAAGATAATTATCCTAAATATGTGCTTTCGATGGATAAATTCGATTTTTCTCAAGAGGGAATTATTCATAAGAACGTAATTGAGTGGTTATTAGAAGAATAGTTATTGTTAAATGTACAAAACTATATAATTATTAAATTTTGTTTAGTGAACTAAACAAAATTTTGAGATAAAAAGTTGAATATGTTGAAAGCTGTTATTTATGATGACGGAAAAATTTCTTTTGTTGGCGGAGAAGTGGAAGAATTTTAAAAAGTAAAACAACCTAATTTCGAAATTTTAGGTTGTTTTTATATTTTAAGCTAATTTCTCCTTTTTATATTTTGCCACAAAATAGCGAATATCAAAATAACTAACTTTACTTGGCAAATTTTCTTTCAAAATCTTTAATCGTTCCAATCCGAATTCGCCAATAGCATCAAAAATCTCACTTTCAAATTGTATTTTAATATCTTTTGTAAGGTCGATTTCTAAATCCATTTCATAACACTTAATCAAATGATTTTCAATCGTTTGCTTGGTTAAACCGCGAATTTGGGAAATTTCGTCAATATTTTTTCCTTCCTTGTATAAGGCGTATGAAATCATATTGGTACTTTCTTTTGAAATGTTGTCTTTTTGACTAATTTGAGTAGACTTTTTTTCGATTGGTGTAATATTATTTTTTGTCACATATTTCTGAATTGTTTCGATAAAAACATTTCCATATTTTTCTAATTTATTGATACCGACACCACTAATTTTCAGCATATTATCCACAGAAGTTGGGTAATAGGTGCACATTTCTTTTAAAGAAACATCCGTAAATACAATAAATGGCGGAATTTGATTAATATCGGCAATTTCTTTTCTAAGAGATTTCAAAATTTCAAATAAATTTTCGTCATATTTTAAGTTATTTTGGGTAGGAATATCCCTTTCAATTTTTCGTTTGATAAAAACTTCTTTATGATGAAATAAAATGTCATCTGCTGATTTATCTAAGGCTAAAGTAGGATATTGATTGCCAATGGTTTTGATATAACCTTCTGTGATTAGAAAATAAATCAGTTCCGTAATTGTATTTTTTGAATATTCATGCATAATTCCGTAAGTGGATAATTGGTCAAATCCGAAATTTTTCACTTTGGCAGATTTTGAGCCTTTTAAAACATCGCTAACTAACCCTGCACCAAATCTTTGGTGCATTCTTTTAATGCAAGATAATATTTTTTTGGCATCCAAAGTAATATTTGTTATTTCTAATTCCGATAAACAATTGCTACAATATTTGCAATTTTCAAAATCTGGGATTTCACCAAAATATTCTAAAATATACTTTCGAAGGCATTTGTCGGTGTTGCAATAATCAATGATGTCGTTTAATTTATCGTATTCTATTTTGTGATTTGTATCGGAAGTTGTCTGCTCAATGAGAAATTTATTTGTGACAATATCGCTTCTGCTAAAAAGTAGAATACATTGCGCTGTGTCGCCATCACG
>CANBLA010000100.1 GCA_947369305.1 uncultured Clostridia bacterium | reverse complement strand
TTTCATAAAAGGATTTTATCACTTATAACCTTAGTGGTCAAACACTTTCGTCTTGCCTTTTTCGACAGAAATAGCACTTTTCAGCCTTTTTTTAACATTTCGACAACCAAAAATCATCCAAATTCAACAAAACATGAGTTTTTTCCTGCATTTTCGAGCGCATTTTTTGTAACATTTTCGCAATATTTTTGTAATATTTTTGTAACATAAATTTTGCATATTTTTTTAATTTTGGCTAATACTTAATTTAATAGAAAATTTTATAAAATTTAGAAAGGAAATGTAAAATGAGAAAATTTTTTAAAAATTTCATAATTCTATCTATTTTATTTATCCTATTTTTTGCCATTACGGCTTATTCCTATGCAAACAATATCTCAGAAGGTCTTGCAGAAGATATTTTTAGGCTTCATATTTTAGCCAATAGTGACTCTAACGAAGATCAATCTTTAAAATTAAAAGTAAGAGATGCTGTCTTAGAATATATGAAAACTTTGACAGAAAATACATCAGACAAGCAATCTGTTATTGAAATGTCAAAAACACATATGGAAAATTTTAGAGAAATCGCCAAAAAAGTTATTAAAGAAAATGGCTATGATTATCCTGTCAATATTGAAATTGGCAATTTCTATTTTCCAACCAAATATTATGGAAATATTTCTTTACCAGCAGGTAATTATGATGCTTTAAAAATCGAAATTGGAGAAGCCAAAGGTCAAAATTGGTGGTGTTCTTTATTTCCACCACTTTGTTTTGTTAGTGTGTCTTCTGGAATTGTAGATGAAGAAGGGGAAGAATATTTAAAAGAAAATTTGTCAGACGAAGAGTTTGCTATTGTTTCTGGAGATTCTAGTGAAATTGAATTTAAGTTTAAGATTATAGAAATGATGAATCAAAGATAATTCAAATTGAAATGAGACTTGCCAACAAGCAAGTCTCATCCCTTTTGGAAATTATTTTCAGTAATCAGGGTTACACACAATCAGCCATCCCAAACCATTACGATGTTCACGATTCACATCAATGTCATGAGTACAGCCAGCAAGCTGGAAAAAATCTCCTCTAACAAAAAAGAAAGAACCAGCAAGCCAATAACCACCATCTTTTTTACTTGTGCACCTCAAGAGTTTACAGCAATTTCCCAAATCATAACGACCACATATCTTACGGGAACCAGTTGTCTCAAAATCACGTTGTGCTCCTTCCGAATCAGCAAAATGTCCAAACTTTGCTGAATTCAGAACAACTCCCTCGATTGCCTCTTCTAAATCATGTCCCTCTGCAACATACTGATTAATCAGATCGACTTTGTCAGCGTAATATTGGTACTCACTTCCAGGAAGCCAAATGTTTCCTTGAATAGGCAGCATCTGCTCAGCTGTATCTTTCCACCATTTATATGAATGTCCTACTGCTGGTGGCTTCCCTTTCTGGTAGACAATCTTTCCATCTATCTCTGTTGGATCCATAACTGGTCTCCAAAATGGTACAAGTCCTACCTCCTGCGTTTCACGAACTATCTCGATAAATGAATTAATTTTCTTATCCTTCGTTCTGAAGTGCAAAACTTTGTCATAGAACCCCTTAGCAGTTGGGTCAATCCGCATCAGACGTTCGTCTGCTAAATTTGTAATCTCCAAACTCCGTGTTTTGTCAAGTTCTTTAGATGTGCTCACGCTCTTCTCCTCCTTAATCAAGAAATTTGTTTAACAATATAAAAGCAAAAAATTACTTATTCAATTCTATTATAATATATTTTACATAAATTGTCAATTTCATTATGTAATTATAGAATAAAAATATGTAACAATTCCAAGAACTTAAAAAATTTTCTAATTTTATATTGTAAAACTTTAACTTTTATGATATAGTCCCATATGAGTAAAATTTTGTACTCTAAATATACAAAATATGGGGGGATCGTTTTGGAAAAACTAGTCATTACAGGAAATACTCCTTTAAAAGGTGAAGTCGTAATAAGCGGTGCAAAAAACGCTGCTGTGGCTATTATACCTGCAACTCTACTTATCAACGGAGTTTGTACAATCGAAAATTTACCAAATATTAGTGATGTAAAATTATATTGTGATATATTAAAAAGTTTAGGTTCCATTGTAACTTGGAACTCTGACCACGAAGTAACTATTGATAATCGAAATATAAATTCTTATAAAGCACCTTCTGATATTACTAGCAAGTTTAGAGCTTCGTATTATCTCATTGGTGCCTTGCTTGGAAGATGTAAAAAAGCTCAAGTCGGTTTACCCGGTGGATGTAACTTAGGCGCAAGACCAATCGACCAACACATTAAAGGCTTTGAGGCTTTAGGAGCAGATGTTGAAGTTGCCAATGGAAATATTACTGCAAAAGCAAGAAAATTAACAGCAAATTCAATCTATATGGACGTTGTATCTGTTGGAGCAACCATCAATATTATGCTTGCTAGTGTTTTAGCCGATGGAACAACCATTATTGATAATGCTGCCAAAGAACCACACATTGTTGATGTTGCAAACTTCCTAAACACGATGGGAGCTGATATTCGTGGCGCAGGAACCGATATTATCAAAGTCAATGGTGTTAAAGAATTAAAAGGAAATGCAACGTATTCTGTCGTACCAGACCAAATTGAAGCAGGAACTTTTATGCTTGCTGCTGTCGCTTCCAAAGGAGATATAACCATAAAAAATTGTATTACAAAACATTTAGAATCCATTACTGCAAAAATCGTTGAAATTGGCGGAAATGTAGATGCAAATGGCGATCATTTACGTGTTTGGTGTAATACCAGAACGAATAAAGCAACTATTAAAACATTACCTTATCCAGGATTTCCAACCGATTTGCAACCACAAATGGGCGTTGTTTTGTCGCTTTCAAAAGGTACAAGCATTATCAATGAAAGTATTTGGGAATCTCGTTTTCAATATACAGCTGAATTAAACAAAATGGGAGCCAAAATAACAGCGCAAGGGAAAAGTGCTGTATTTGAAGGGGTCGATAAATTAAATGCTGCTCCTGTTTATGCCTGTGATTTACGCGCTGGCGCAGCTTTAATTATTGCTGGCATCGTTGCAAAAGGAAAAACGGAAATTTACAATTTAAATTATATCGACCGTGGTTATGAAAATATCGAAGAAAAATTCAGAAAATTAGGAGCAAAAATCGAAAGAATTGAAGAATAACAAAACGATAAAATTATGAGAGAATTGGGATAAAATTATGATAAAATTTTGTAGTCTTTTTAGTGGCAGTTCTGGTAACTGCCTATTTATTAATTCAAATCACACAAAAATATTAATCGATGCTGGTGTGAGTTGTAAAAAAATTTGTGAAAGTTTGGAAACAATAGGAACTTCTATTACCGATATGGATGCCATTTTAGTAACCCATGAACATTCTGACCATGTGCAAAGTATTGGAACCATATCGCAAAAATATGATATTCCTGTTTATGCCAATCTGGAAACTTGGAATGCGATGGAAAAACAGAAAAATAAAATTAGTCCCAACAATATTCGTATGTTTCAAAATGACGAAGATTTCACGTTAAATGATTTAACCATTCACCCTTTTAGCACCCCGCATGATGCTGCAAATCCTTGCGGATTTAATATCCATAACGGTTCAAAAAGGCTAAGTATCGCTACTGATTTGGGTCATATGAATAATGATTTAATTGCTGAATTATATCATAGTTCATTTGTCTTTTTGGAATCTAATTATGATCCTGAAATTTTGAAAGTATCCAAATATCCCTTTCCGTTAAAACAACGTATTAGTGGACCACATGGACATTTATCAAATTCTACAGCTGGAAAAACAATTTTCAATTTACTTTTAAAAAAAGATTTAAAAGAAGTCATGCTTCGGACATTTGAGCAAAGAAAATAATTTTCCAGAACTTGCGTATCAAACGGTTGCTAATGAATTGATGGAAAATAATGCGGATTTAAACCATATCAAACTTTCAGTAGCTGAACGTTATACACCAAGTAAAGTTATTAATATTTGATAATGCAATAAATTTTATAGGCAAATACTTTTATCGCAAGAACCCTAAATAAATAAAATAATAGAAATAAATTAATTATTATCATATTATCACGACCTTTCGTAATTTTTTTATGGAAATTTTTAGCGAATTGCTAATTAGATTTTAATTTGTTTTATATTACCATCATACGATAAAAATGTCAAAGTATTTTTATTTACAAATTTCGACAAAAAAAGAAATTGGTTA
>CANBLA010000099.1 GCA_947369305.1 uncultured Clostridia bacterium | reverse complement strand
CAATCATTCCCACCAAGCCTAAAAAGGTCATGTTTTTTTCGTCCTTTAAATCTCCCCGTCCGATTAGTGAAATTCAGATTGCGAAGTTATTTTCAGAAATGGAATCCTATCATTTCATTTTTAAAAGTTGCAATATAGGAAGTAAAAGCAAACCTTGGAAATGGTGTTGTAACTGTGCAAAATGTTTATTTCCCTTTATAATTTTAAGTCCATTTTTGTACAAAGAAAAGTTAGTTGCTATTTTTGGCGAGGATTTATTTGCAAAAAAGATTTTACTTCCAACGTTTATCGAACTTTGTGGATATGCAGAAAATAAACCATTCGAATGTGTTGGTACTTATGAAGAAGTCAAATTTGCTATTTCAAAAACAATCCAAAATAGTAACGAAGAATTACCTTTTCTACTAAAATATTACAAAGATCATTTTGAAATCCTAGATTGTGATATATTAAAATATTACAATGAAAACAACAATTTACCCAAAGAATGGGATGAAATTTTAAGAAAGAAGATTTTTACATGTTAAAAAAATTGATCGAATTTTTAAAAGATAAAAAAATATTAATTGTAGGTGTTGGACTAGAAGGAAAATCCACCTATGACTTCCTACGAAGAAATTTTCCAGAAAAGAAACTTTTTATAGCCGATAAAAATACAAGTTTACTTGAAAAATACCCAGAATTCGTAGAAGATATCAATTTAGAAATAAGCATGGGAGAACAATACCTAAATGGAGTTGACCAATATGACCTAATCCTAAAAACACCTGGAATCTCTTTTAAAAATCTCAATATACAGACATTTCAAAATAAAATAACAAGTCAACTCCAACTATTATTGCAGTTTATTGACGTTTTTTCCATTGGAATTACAGGAACCAAAGGCAAAAGTACCACCAGTAGTCTGATTTATCAAGTATTGAAAAATCAAGGAAAAGATGTATTTTTACTTGGTAATATTGGAGAACCAATTTTTGATAAAATCGAAAACTTAAATAAAAACAGTATCGTTGTATTAGAACTATCCTCTCACGCCTTACAATACGTAAAAAATTCTCCCCATATTGCAATTTTGTTAAATCTATACGAAGAACATTTAGACCATTATCATTCCTTTGAACAATACGCACAAGCCAAATTCAATATAGCCAAATACCAAAAGTCAGAAGATATTTTACTTTACAATTATGACAATGAAATCATAAAAAATCAGATTTTTAAGCAAAATGATTACGCAATCAGTATGCAAGCCAAACCAAATACAAAAAATTTAGTCTGGATCAAAGATAACAGCATATATTGTAATAATATGCGTGTTATGGATTTAAAACTAGAACTAAAATTAAAAGGAAATCATCATAAAAATAATGTTATGTTCGTGCTTGCCATATGCAATATTTTAAATCTTGATTTTGAAAAAGCCATTCATACGATTCAAAATTTTGAGCCATTAGAACACCGTATGGAATTTGTTGCCAAAATCAATACAGTAGAATATTATAATGATTCAATTGCGACCATTCCACAAGCGACAATTCATACAATCCAAGCATTAAAAAAAGTAAATACCTTAATTGTTGGTGGAAAAGATAGAGGGGTATCTCAAAAAGAATTCATAGAATTTTTAAAAAATTCGGAAGTGGAAAATATGATTTGTTTGCCCAAAACAGGGGAATATATTTTTAGAGAACTAAAAAATGAAAAACATAAAAAGTTATTTTTGGCTCAAAATTTGCAAGAAGCAGTTAAAATGGCAAAACAAGTGACGCAAAAAAATACAATCTGTGTATTATCACCAGCTGCATCTAGTTATGGGTATTTTAAAAATTTTGAAGAAAGAGGCAATCTTTTTAAAAAATTAGTAAAGACAACATAAAAATAACAAGATAATAAATAGACATAACTAAAATATAAAAAAACACACAATAAAAGGATGTTTTTTTAAGTAAAAAATAAAAAAATGTAAAAAAATAGAAAAAAATTTAAATTTTATGTAGACAAATGCAAAAATATGTGTTATAATAGAAGTAATAAAATCGAAAAATGCGTATATGAAATACATTAGATGAATTTAAGGAGGAATTTAAATTGAATACAAATTATTTAGAAAACAACCACTTAGTGTTGGTTGGAAAGGTTGCAAGTGAAAAAAGATACAGTCATGAAATTTATGGAGAAAAGTTTTATCTATTTAATTTAGAAGTAGTAAGATTAAGTTCAACAGTAGATATTATTCCAATTACTGTATCTGAAAGATTACTTACAAGCATTCATTTGAATTTAGGCATTATGTTAAAAGTAGAAGGTCAATTTAGGTCATATAATAATTATGAAAATGAAAGAAATCGATTAATATTGACAGTTTTTGCAAAAGAAATTGTGGAAATTGATCAAGAAGAAGGTAAAGAAGAAGTATCAAATGAAGTGCAATTATTAGGTTATATTTGTAAAAAACCGATTTATCGACAGACTCCTTTTGGAAGAGAAATTGCTGATATCTTATTGGCGGTTAACAGAGCTTACAATAAATCAGATTACATACCATGTATTGCATGGGGACGTAATGCCCGTTTTTGTGAGAACATGGAGGTAGGAACGGAAGTAAGAATTACAGGTAGAGTGCAAAGTAGAATGTATGAGAAAAAGCATGAAGATGGAAGTGTTGAGGAAAGAGTAGCATATGAGGTTTCAATAGCGAGTTTAGAAATTGTGGAAAAAGAAGAGGAAACAATGCAAATTGAAGAAACATCTGAGGAAGTTGTTTAATATAATATAGTATATATTTAATTTAATATATAGATTAAAATGTCTAAGTGCGAAGAAGAACTTCGTATTTGGACATTTTTGCTTAAAAAATATTTTTAAAACTACAGACGCCAAAGAACTCTTGCCAGAGGCGCAAGGCTGAAGATGAGCGTTTTTGTAAGGGAAAGGAGAAACCATAGAACGAGCACGGGATTCGCCGATTTAATGGCGATAAACAAAGAGGAGAAACAGAATTATTTCTCCTCTTTTTTCTATTTTTAAAAATAAATATGATTTAATATTTTTTTATTTTGTATAAATTTCCAAAAATAATCCATACTACTGTTAAAGGTGAGGATTATGAGAAAAGAATATATTTATTTTATTGTGCTAATGGCATGCGTGGTAGGCGTTATATGGGGAATTGTGGGATTAATAAACACTTCTTATAATGTGCAAGAAGTTAAACAAAGTAAATCAATTGAAGAAATTTATGCTAACCAAACAGCACTTACAACTATGAGTGAAGAAGATAAAGTATCTCCCAATAGTAGTTTTGCGTTAAAGAAATATTATGACGAATGTAGCCATTTTGATTATGAAGAGGCTGAGATTCCTAAAGAACTTGTTAATTTAACCAAACAAGAAGTCGAGGATTATTATGCAGATTGGGAAGTGGAGAAGTTTTCTGAAAATGAGCTTGTGTTAGCAAAAGAGATAAATGGTTATTGTAAGGAACATTTTTTAATTCGTTTGGATGATGAAAATGTGAATGTTTATCAATTAGGAACATTAGGAGAACTGAAGGAATATAAAAAAACAGATATTTCTAGAGATTATTTACCAGAAGAAGACATCGAAAATTTAGAAGAGGGAATTACAGTTTTCGGAGAAGGCAAATTAAGTTCAGTTCTTGAGGACTTTGAATAAAAATAAGGCTTAGAATCATTGGTATTTAGAAATATTTTGATATAGAATTATGTATAATATATTAAAAAAGCATTGATTTTGATATAAAAATATGATAAAATTTATTCGTAATTAGCAAGTTCTAAATTATTGTAAGACTTTTCAAAATAATTTTAGGGAGGTAAAGCGATGCGTATTAGAATTAGAACTCAAAAATGTCCATGTTGTGGACATGTGTGCAAAGAAAGAAGTCGTATTGCTAAAGAAGGAGGAAGAGAAGTTGTAGTTTGTACAGAAAGTTTGAAAGGAGAAGAATTCATAGAAGGAGATCTTCTTAAAGAAGTTTCTGTTGATTATCGCGGATTAGAGAAACGGAAGAATAAGATTCTTATTTGTCCAAGATGCGGAGTTTACTTATCAGCTGACATTGTTACGAGCATAAGTGAAGAGAAAGAATAAATTCTTATTCAGCTGAATGCTTAATTATAAATATTCGGCTGAAAAAAAGGCAAATAAAATAAGAAGGAACTAAATAAGAACATTTCTGTTCTTATTTAGTTCCTTTTTTCTCCTTATTTTTTATATACTAAATTTTAAATT
>CANBLA010000098.1 GCA_947369305.1 uncultured Clostridia bacterium | reverse complement strand
GTTCCAAATTTCGTCTAGCGCTAATGTCAAGTGACATATATTTTTGGACTTCATAGATTTTTAATGTATTAATATGCTCTAATTTCATTTTTTGCGTTTCTTCAAAATAATTAAGAATTCCGTTTACACTCGCTATTGCTAACGTTTGATTCATAATTTTTTTGTCTTTTCCAAAACTGTCTACAATTTTATATTGACTTTCAATCTTCTCTAAATTTTCTTCAAACAATTCATCCTTTCGTACTGTTACGAAAGTGTTATTTCTATCCTTTAATATCGCTATTTCTTTTTGGCAATTAGCCATCGCAGGATTTACCACAATTTCCGAAGGAGTAAATCGAGCATATTCATCCAGCAATTTTTCAAAATTACTTTCTGGAAGCTTGATTTCTGTTGCATAAAAATCCCCTGTACTAACATCGCAAATCGAGATTCCATAATGAATTCCTCTTTTTACAATAGCCATAATATAATTGTTTTTCTTCTCTTCCAACATATTATTTTCAATAACGGTTCCTGGTGTCACAACACGAATCACATCTCTTTTAACAATACCTTTTGCATTTTTCGCATCTTCTAATTGTTCACATATCGCAACCTTATAGCCTTTTGCAATCAACCTTGAAATATAATTTTCCGCTGCATGAAAAGGAACACCGCACATTGGAGCTTTTTCCTCTGTTCCACAGGCTCTGCCAGTAAGCGTAATTTCCAATTCACGTGACGCTAAAAGTGCATCTTCGTAAAACATTTCATAAAAATCACCTAATCTATAAAACAAAATACTATCTGGATATTCTGCTTTTTTATCTAAATAACTTTGCATCATGGGTGAAAGTTCTGCCATTTTTTTGTTCTCCTTTTTCTTTTATTTTCCTTTATTTTTCTAACTTATTTTTCCTTTTAAATACCACTTGTGCGTTTCTACAATTTTAATATCTACCATATCACCAATTTGAAAATTCCCCTTCGGTTCAAAAATAACCACTTTATTCGTATTCGTTCTTCCAGTAAACATTGTACAATCATTTTTGCTTCTTCCTTCAATGAGAATTTTATGAATCGTCCCAATATATTTTTCGTTATTTTCATCCACTTTTGATTCATATAATTCTTTTAATTTATCAAATCTTTTATGTTTTATTTCTTCTGGAATTTGATCTTCTCTTCTAGCCGCTACCGTTCCTTCTCTCGGCGAATAAATAAACATAAAAATCTGCTCAAAATTGACTTTTCTCACAACATCCAATGTATCTTCAAATGCTTCTTCTGTTTCTCCCGGAAACCCAACAATAATATCGGTGGAAAGTGATATATTTGGTATTTTGTTCTTCATCTTGTCCACTAATTCCAAATATTGCTCTTTGGTATAATTTCGATTCATTTCCTTCAAAACTTTGCTATTTCCAGCTTGCAATGGTAAATGCACAATTCTCGAAATCTTATCAGTTTTCGCTATCACTTCTATCACATCGTCCGTAAAATCCTTAGGATGTGGCGAAATAAAATTAATTTTTTCAATTCCCTTAATTTTGGAAACAGCATCTAATAACTTTGCAAACGTATTAATTTCACTAGTCGCAGTCCCATTTTTACGCTCTACCGCCATATACGAATTCACATTTTGCCCCAAAAGTGTGATTTCCTTATACCCATTTTGTGCCAAAATCTCCACTTCTTCCAAAATCTTCTCTGGTTTCCTACTTCTCTCTCTTCCACGCACATATGGCACAATACAATACGTACAAAAATTATTACATCCATACATAATCGTAACTGAAGCACAAAACTGGCTATTTCTCTTAATAGGCAAACCCTCGTAAATCTCTCCATCCACCTTTAAAATATCACGCACTTTCTCGTTTCTTACCATTGTTTTATAAATATTTTCTGGCAGATTCTGAAGTGTATGTGTCCCAAAAATAAGATCTACATAAGGATAACTTTTTTTTATTTTTGCCACCATTTGCTCTTCTTGCATCATGCAACCACCGGATAGCAATGATTAAATCTTTTTGCGTCTTCAAATATTTGATTTCTCCAATTTTCCCAAATAATCTCTCTTCTGCATTTTCACGCACACAACAAGTATTAAAAACAATTAGATCTGCTTTTTTCCAATCCTCAATATGTACATAACCTAATGTCTCCAACATACCTGCTATTTTCTCCGAATCATTTTCATTTAGCTGACAGCCAAATGTCATAATATGATATTTTAAATTTTTATTTTTTATCTTTTCCTTTAATTTTTCAAAATACTCCTTTTCCAGCACGTTTTCTAGCCTCCTAAATCAAACCTATTTTATAACATTTTCTGACTTTTTTCAAGCTATTTTCAGAATAAATCTTAATCTTCTTGTATTTTTTTGAAATTTACTTTATAATAAAATTAGGGAGAAAAAAATGAATTACTATGAAATTTTAAAATTACCAAACAATGCTACTGATAATGAAATTAAAAATTCTTACAAAAAACTTGTCAAGCAATACCACCCTGACTTATATGTTGGAGACAAAGACTTTGCCGAGCAAAAAATCAAAGAAATCAACGAAGCCTATGAAATTTTATCCAATCCAGAAATCAAAGCAGAATATGATGAATATTTAACCTCAAAACAGACCACTTCTAAAAGCTATACTGATTCTACATCTGTCCACACTACTACAGAAGAAAATCACTCCAAATGGTCTTTTAGTCAATTTATTTTAGAAAAATTTTCAAAACTAGATAAAAAACGTCAGCTTCAAATCTTCATTGCCATATTCATCTTTATTTTATTGTTATTTTTAATTAATTTAATTGAAGTAAAACACTATCTAGCAAACCAACAAGCAACACCTGTTCCCACAAATTCTATCCAAAATACCCCTTCAAACATCACTGATTTCAACGAAATCAATCCTGACACTTTCTACGAAGGAAATGACTTCGAAACACTCGATAAATTATTTTATGATTTATTTATGCAATATCAGGGAAATACGATTGATGAAAATCAATTTTAAAAGCAAGAATTATATAAAACCATTGACATTTTATGTAAAATAGATTATAATTCAATTATAGTCTATTCATAACTCCTATCTTCATTTGGAGTTTGCAAAAATAAAAAAGGAGGATTTCTATGTTTGTAATAAACAAAGAAAACAAACTCCGGCATAAGCCGGACGCTGAGATAACGATTTCTGGAAACATTAAAGTAATTGGGAAAGCAGCTTTTCTCAAGCATCAAGAACTCAAAAAAGTCACTATTTCTGAAGGAGTAGTGGCAATAGAAAACCAAGCCTTTCAGGGTTGTTCTTCACTTCAAGAATTGATTTTACCAAATACTTTAGAATCTATTGGAGTTCAATCGTTTTACGGCTGCCCTAAATTAAAAAAACTTATTATTCCAGAAGGTACCACTCAAATAGGCGATGAAGCCTTTTTGTCTTGTTGCTCTTTGGAGGAATTATTCATTCCGAAAAGCTTAAAAACTCTTGGAAAAAGTGCTTTTTTCATGTGCGGACAACTCCATACAATTTGGATTCCAAAAGAATCCACCTTTAAAGATGCTATCTTAGAAACTTTTAGTTATCATATCCATAAAGCATCTTGGATTGTGGATGAATTCTCTGTCACAAAAGAAGAACTTGAAGTAGCAAAAATGCGTGATCCTATAGAAAATTATGGGCATATTACTGTAAACCTTTATTAGGGGCTGTAAAAAACTCCCCATTTTAAAAAAAGCGAGCGAAAATTGGTGCGTTGCACCAATTTTCGCTCGCAATATATTTACTTTTTTACAACCTTTATTTATTTCTAACCTCTTCTTGCTGCTCTTTCTCGATCCTTATTATTCAAAATCTTCTTTCTCAAACGAATCGACTTTGGCGTCACTTCCACAAGTTCATCATCTTGAATAAACTCAACAGCTTGTTCCAAACTCATTTGAATTGGTGGAACCAAACGCAAAGCTTCATCCGAGCCAGAAGCTCTCGTATTGGTCAAATGTTTTTCCTTACAAACATTAATCGCCAAATCCTCGCCTCTCGAATTTAGACCAACAATCATGCCTTCATACACTTCCACGCCCGGTCCAATAAACAATTCTCCCTTATCCTGCGCATTATACAAACCATACGTAATCGATTTTCCATTTTCAAATGCCACAATCGTTCCTCTTGTACGTGCTTGAATCTCACCTTTAAACGGTTCATAGCTATCGAAAATATGGTTCATCGTGCCTTCTCCTTTGGTATCTGTCAAAAATTCAGTTCTGTAACCAATAATACCACGCGCTGGAATACGAAATTCAATTTTGGTGTGTCCGCTTTCGGCTGGTTCCATATT
>CANBLA010000097.1 GCA_947369305.1 uncultured Clostridia bacterium | reverse complement strand
AAAGGAATTTTTGCTTATCAAAATGAAAAGGAAGAGAAATTAACAGATGAAACAGCCTATTGCTTAACGGTTTATCAAGACAAAATATATTATATAACAGTAGCCGACTTTAGTAATGTAGTAATTAAAAGTGTTGATTTGAAAGATAAAACTGTAAAAACAATTGCTACAATTTATACCTCATTAAGCAAATTTTTTATCCAAGATGACTACCTTTATTATGCAACCAATAAAGGAAACAGAGGAATTGCCAGAATAGATTTAAAAGGCGAAAATGAAACTATTATTTTGGAAGAAAGTATACAGGATTTTCAAGTTGTAAATAAGGAAATATTTTATACGAATGCATCTAATCAAATTGGAAAATTATCTATTTCTAAAATGGATAAAACATTATTAAATCAAGAAAGTACAGCAAAAAAAATACAAGTTGTTGGGAAATGGGTATATTATTATGATGAGAATGAAAATGCTTTATTCCGTCTGACGAAAAATGGAAAAAAGAAAGAATTGGTTTCTATTCTAGTGAAAAATGAAAGTTATAATGTATTTGGAAAATTTGTGTATTATTTTGATAGAGAAAATTCTAAAATTGCTAAAATGAAAATTGGAAAAAGTAACCAGTATGAGGATATAATAAACTTAGCTGTTTCCAATACAAAAATTAATATTGCAAAAGATGAACTATATTATTTAGATAAAAGCCAAGATGAATCTCAAACTTATCAAATGTATCGAATAAAATTGGATGGCAAAGAAACAAAAAGTATAGAATATGAATAAAAAATGTTGACTTTTTTTACAATAAAATATAAACTTAAAACAAAAGAGGAGAAAAAATGAACTTAGGTACAATTGTTTATGATAATGAAATCTATAATTTGGATTATATGACAGAAGTGGAAATAAAAGAACTAATTGATATAGTTGAGGAAAAGAAAAAGAAGTGTGTATATGAACTAAAAAACATAAGACATGATGCCAAAGACCTTTAGTTTATGGAGGTACAAATGAGAATAAAAACAAAAGATGAAGCAGTTTTGAAATATTTAAAAGATAAATATGAGAACTTAAAAGAGGAAAATATTTTAAGTGCAACTTTATCTATTTTATATTTTAATAAAAAGTCAGCTCAAGTAATTCAAGTAAAAATGAATCATCAATTAAATTCAATGGAAACTGCTATTCATCAAATCAATCCTAAATTTCAAGAGAAATCAAAAAACTATGCTAAAATCGAAGAAGAAATGATTACAAGTTTAGATGCTTATGAGAGAGTATTAAAACAACTAGCCAATCGATATGATGAAAAACTAAAAGAGTTAATATTTCAAAAGTTGAAATTAGAAACTAAATTACTTATAGCAATCTTGACGAAACAATATTTATATCAGAAAGAAATGAAACATAAAAAGGTTTCAAGTGTTATAAAAAGTGTTGGTAGTGTAATAGAGAAAGTGAAGAGCAAAGTCAATCCAAAAGAGCAAGTTGATGTTGGATTCATGCATCGAATAGAAGATCAAAAGCAGATAGAGCAAGAATTAAAAGAAGATAGCATACAATCAGATGAATACAAACAAAACCGAAAATTGATAATTAAATTAGAAAAAGAAATAAAATTATTAAATAAAAAAATGCAAAAATTAGATGCAGAAAAAGTAAATAAAATTTTTGAGGCAATGGAAGTGGGAAACAAAGAGCTTACCATCAATCTCAAAAAACCACGAAAATTATCCAAAATAACAAAATTTTTTACCAATCGTTTTCATACCTATAATGTGATTATGAAAACAGTTATAAATCCGCTTAATCAAAGAATTGAAGAATGTAAAGCAAATGAGTTAAAAAAAGCAAACTTAAAAATCAAAGACTTGGATTTAAAAGATATACAAAATAAGTTAAAATCAATACAAAAGAATGAACTGGAAGATAAATTAATTATAAAGAACTGGAAATAAAAAACAATCAGAAAATGAATAACTCATTTTCTGATTGTTTTTTTATAGAGTTAATTTATGATATACTTTTTTTCCTTTTTTCAAAATTGCATATTTATTCTCAAAATCTTTTTCAGACAACAGATAGGTAGTATCTGATATTTTTTCATCATTTAAAGAAATGCCACCTTGTGCAATTAATGTTTTTGCTTGTCCCTTGGATGGAGCAATTCCAGTTTGAACTAAAGCATCGATAATTGAAAGAGGAATCGTTTCAAGTTTTGTGCTTGGCATATTTTCAGAATTTCCATGACCACCAAATAAAGCATTAGAAGCTTCTTCAGCTTTTTGTGCTTCATTTTCACCATGGATTAACTTTGTAATTTCAAAAGCTATTTTTTTCTTGGCTTCGTTTATTTTTTCGTCTTTTAATTGAGTCATTTCTTCAATCTCGTTTATTGGTAAAAAAGTAAGTAATTTGGCAACATTTTCAATATCTGCGTCATCGATATTTCTCCAATATTGGTAAAATTCGTAAGGAGGAACTTTTTGGCTATCTAACCATAAAGCGCCTTTTTCAGTTTTTCCCATTTTTTTGCCTTCTTTTGTAGTAAGAAGTTTAAATGTCAGACCAAAAGAATCTTCTTTTCCAATTTTTCGAATTAAATCTACACCACCAATAATATTAGACCATTGGTCATTTCCGCCGATTTCTAATTGGCAACCATAGGTGTTATACAAATGTAAAAAATCATAAGATTGCATTAGCATATAACCCATTTCGAAAAAAGTAAGACCAGTTTCTAATCGTTGTTTATAACATTCAGCAGAAAGCATTTTGTTAACAGAAAACAACGTTCCAATTTCACGCATAAAATCAACGTAATTTAGAGTTAATAGCCAATCTGCATTATTTACAATGATAGCAGCATTTTCACCTTCGAAACTAACAAATTTTTCAACTTGTTTTTTAATGCATTCCACATTATGTTGAATTTCTTCTTTAGATAGCATTTTTCGCATATCGTTTTTAAAAGATGGATCCCCAATAATAGCAGTAGCGCCACCAACTAAAATGATTGGTTTATGACCTCCTTTTTGAAGATGCGAAGCCACCATAAGTGGAATAAAACCACCAACATGCAAACTATCTGCAGTTGGGTCAAAACCAATATAAAATGGCACAGATTTTTCATTCAAAAGCTTTTTAATTTCTTCTGGATGTGTTAATTGTTCTATATATCCACGTTCTTGTAAAGTATCAAAAACATTATTCATCTTTTAGTCCTCCTTTAATTTTTCCTATTATATCATAAGTAGAGACAAAAAAGCAAGAGACAAAAAGAATGATATTTACGAAATAAAAGAATAAAATTATAAAATTGACTTGCAATTTAAATTCAAATATGTTAGGATATTTAGAAAATAAACAAGAAGGAGGTGAAACTATGGAAGAAAAAATATTGTTTGCATTACTTCAAATCAATAATAGACTTGATGCAATAGATGCTAAATTTGATACTTTTCGTGAAGAAATAAATGAAAAATTTGGTGATTTCCGTGAAGAAATGAATGAAAAGTTTAATGATTTACATGAAGAGATGGATGAAAAATTTAGTGATTTGCGTAAAGAGATGGATGAAAAATTTAGTGATTTGCGTAAAGAAATGGATGAAAAATTTAGTGATTTTCGAAAAGAAATGAACGAAAAATTTAATGTTTTTCAAAAAGAAATTACTGGAAATTTTGATGACTTTAGTAAAAAAATGAATACAAAATTTGAAGACTTCCGCAAAGAAATGTTAGATCGACAGTTTATATTTGAAAATGAGTATGGAATTAAAATTGACGCTATTTTTGATGCGGTTACCTTAGAGTTAGACAAAAATTTAGAAAAATCTCAAAAAATACGCAAATTAGAAGATCGAATGGACAGAACGGAAAATACTATTTTTAATCATGAAAAAAGAATTTCAACATGGGAATTAAGTCAATAAGATTTTAGTCTTAAAAAAATCAAAGTTAGAGAGCATACATATTACTTTTTCTAAAAAATAATATGCATGCTCTCTATTTAATTTTCCTACTGAAATATATTGATTTTTTCTTCATATAGTGATATAACTAATAACAAGATAAAAAGGAGGGATTATGGGATTTTTCGATAAACTAAAAACGGGATTAAATAAAACGAAGGAATCTTTTAATGACAAAATAAACGATGTATTTAGCAATTTCAGAAAAGTAGATGAGAACATGCTAGAAGAACTAGAAGAAGTTCTTATTATGTCTGATCTTGGTGTGGATACTTCGATGCGAATAATTAACGATTTACGTACCAAAATAAAAAAAGAAAAAATAGAAAATGAAGATGATGTAAAAATAGCTTTAAAATCAATTATGAAAGATATTTTAGAGGTGGGAGAA
>CANBLA010000096.1 GCA_947369305.1 uncultured Clostridia bacterium | reverse complement strand
CAACGGAACAGCAGATGAAATCAAACAAATTTCAGAATCAATTACAGGACAATATTTAAGTGGCAGAAAAAAGATACTAGTACCAAAAACTAGAAGAAAAAGTGTTCAAGGAAAATGTATTGAAATCGTTGGTGCAACGGAGCATAATTTAAAAAATATAAATGTCAAGATACCATTAGGGGTTTTTAATTGTGTAACAGGTGTTTCTGGTTCTGGAAAGTCAACTTTAATCAACGAAATTTTGTATAAATATTTAGCCAGAGAAATTAATAAATCCAATGAAAAACCAGGAAAGTGTGAAACTATCAAAGGAATTTCTAATATTGATAAAATTATTAATATTGACCAATCACCAATTGGTCGAACACCACGATCTAATCCAGCTACATATACAGGAGTTTTTGACATAATACGTGATATTTATGCTGGTACAAATGAAGCCAAAATGCGTGGTTATCAAAAAGGAAGATTTAGTTTTAATGTTTCTGGTGGACGTTGCGAAGCTTGTCAAGGAGATGGAGTTGTTAAAATTGAAATGAATTTTTTACCAGATATTTACGTTCCCTGTGAAGTTTGTAATGGAAAACGTTATAATCGAGAGACTTTAGAAGTAAAATATAAAGGAAAAAGCATTTCAGATGTGTTAAATATGACTGTAGAAGAAGCTTTAGATTTCTTTAGTAATATTCCACGCATTAAAATTAAAATGCAGACTTTGTGCGATGTTGGATTAAGTTATATCAAATTGGGACAGCCTTCGACAACCCTTTCTGGTGGAGAAGCACAACGTGTCAAATTGGCTACGGAATTATCCAAAAGAGCAACTGGAAAAACCTTATATATTTTAGATGAACCAACGACGGGACTTCATATTGGCGATGTGCATAAATTGGTTGATATTTTGCAAAAACTTGTTGATACAGGAAATACAATTGTTGTCATTGAACATAATTTAGATTTAATCAAAACAGCTGACCACATTATTGATTTAGGACCAGAAGGCGGCGATAATGGGGGAGAAGTAATTAGTATTGGTACACCTGAGCAGATTGTGAAAAATGAAAAATCGTATACAGGAAAGTTTTTAAAGAAATATTTGGAAAAGGAATGAAAATATCCTAAAATTTTCATTAAAAACTCTTGACATACCAGCGCTTTGTTAATATAATGCAAATAGCATCATCTAGAGGAGGAACAAAATAGAGAATGTTAGACACAAAGAAATATCGTTTTGAAAGTGAATATGTTGATATACCTGATGAAAAGTTAGTTGAGATCATAAAAAAAGGTGACAAACAGGCATTAGATTATTTGCTTAATAAGTACCGAGATGTAGTAGTTATGAAAACGAATCGTTTTTTTATCATTGGTGCTGAAAAAGATGATATGATTCAAGAGGGATTTTGGGGATTGTATAAAGCAATTCAGTCATTTGATCCAGAAAGACAAAATTCTTTCCGAACATTTGCTAATCTATGTATTGAAAGACAGCTGATTACCGTTATCAAGACCTCAAATCGACAGAAGAATATTCCACTTAATTCATCCTATTCATTAAATGTTTCTGCATACAATGAAAATGACGATGTATCAGTTTTAGAGGTCTTAGATACTAAGACAGTAGAAGATCCTTTAGAAACTCTTATAAAAAAAGAATATTATGAAAATTTTGAAAATAAGATTGATCAACATTTAAGTAAATTTGAAAAAGATGTCTTAAATAGATATCTGCAAGGACAAACTTATGTTTCTATAGCAAATAGCTTAGAAGCACCTGTTAAATCAGTTGATAATGCAATTCAACGAATCCGAAAAAAAGCTTCAAAATGTTTAAATGAAGGAGAGTAGAAACTCCTTCTCAAAATGCTTCTATAGCTCAGTAGGTAGAGCGCAGCCATGGTAAGGCTGAGGTCGGGAGTTCGATCCTCCCTGGAAGCTCCAAAATACATTTTGGTCGAGCCACTAACATTAAATATCACATTCCAAAAGTCAGTTCTAATAATTAACCCCCAGTTATACTAGGGGTTAATTATTATTTTGTTACTTTTTCAATCGAATTAATATTGCAATTGCCAATAAAGCAAGCAAAATACCAATTGCAATCAAGATAATACATAACACATTATTTAATCCCAAATTGGCTTCTGGAATCGATGAAACCGTATTCACTCGTGCATTTGAATTATTAAATGTAGATCTAGTAGAGGCTGTGTTAGAAGTATTGGTATCATCTGGAAAATCTAATGTATCCTCTAATGCTGTATGATTTCCGACACTATTTTCCGTTTCATCTATTTCTTCTTCAATGCTTGTATTAGATGAAGTATTGTTTGTATTTTCATTTTCCACGTCGTTATAAAGATTTGTGGTTTCTGCATTTGAAATACCAACATATCCCGAAAAAATAAGGATAAAAATAATGATTATTTTATACAATTTTTGCATATTGAATGTCCTCCTCTTAAGAAAATAATTATCTTTATCATACACAAAAATATGAAAAAAGTCTATACTTTTTTCAAAAAAATAATCGTTTCTTATTTTAATTCAAGAAACGATTATTTAAGAAATTATCTAAAAAGATTTACCCAAAATTCAGTAATCATGCCAAATAAGTTCATAACAGTAATCTTATCAACATTATTTTCTGCCACCAAATTAACAGAAGCAATTTGCTCATCATTTAAATAAAATTTAACACTTCCTAATACGTCACCTGTCGCAATTGGTGCCGAAATAGCTTCATTTAAAGTCACTTCAGAAGTAATATTTCCATTTTCCGAATTCTTAATCAAGGCTCCAGAATCACTTTCATAACACAAGTTAACACTATTTGACGTACCTTTTTGAACTTCAGCCGTTTGCAAAAATTCTCCAGCTGTTGAAGTTTTTGTATAACTAAAATTAGCAAAGCCATAATCTAACAACTTTTTCGCTTCTGAAAAACGAATTTGTGAAGTAGGACCCTTCATCACAACTGCAATCAGCGACAAATCATTTCGTGTGGCAGAAGCAGACAAATTATATAAAGCTAAGCTGGTAGAACCTGTTTTTAGTCCTGTGCAACCATCATACGTTCGAACCAATTTATTCGTATTGGTTAATTCTGACTTTCCATCACGCAAAGAATCCATCCAAATGGTGGTGTAATTAGTAATCGAAGGATGTTTCGTCAAAAGCTCACGAGACATTACTGAAATATCGTAACTCGAAGTCACATGCCCATCTTCATCAATTCCGTGACAATTGACAAAATGCGTATCATTCATACCAAGTTCTTTGGCTTTGTCATTCATTTGTTTAACAAACATTTCCTCAGAACCTGCAATAAATTCTGACATAGCTACAACACAGTCATTTGCAGAAACTACACAAATCGCCTTTAACATCTCATCAACGCTTAAGGTTTCCGTTTCATTAAGCCAAATTTGAGAACCACCCATATTTCGCGCATTATCAGAACAAGGAACTGTATCGCTGAGCGAAATTTTTCCACTATCTAAAGCTTCCATAATCAAAAGAATACTCATAATTTTCGTTACACTAGCAGGGCGAAGCTGTTCATGTATATTATGTTCATATAAAACTTTGCCAGAATTTTGTTCGATTAAAATCGCGCTACCACATTCCAAATTTAAAAAATTTCCAGTTGCCTCTTCGCCACTTGTTTCTAAAGTAGAAGGGTTCCATATATAACTTTCTGTGCAAAATGAAACTTGCACAAAACTAAAAATCGTGATAAAAAACACGGCTAATATTTTTTTGCATTGTTGCATATTAATTCCTCCTTTTTAAGTTTCAATACTTATTTCAAGTATACGCAAATCATCTTGATTTAATACCAGAATTTAAAAATTGGATTGACAATTGTTCATAAAATTCGATATAATATAAAAAATAAGGAGTAAACAATGCTAAATATCAATCTAGTTTGTATTGGAAAAATAAAAGAGAATTATTTAAAAGAAGCAATTGCAGAATACGCTAAGCGATTATCCAAATATTGTCACTTGGAAATCCTAGAATTACCTGATGAAAAATTGCCTGCAAAGCTCTACAATAGTTCTATTTTACAAATTAAAGAAAAAGAGAGTAAAAAGATTAGGGGGGTCATAAAAGCTGATTCTTACGTAATCTGTTTAGATTTAAAAGGAACTGAGATGTCGTCTGAGACTTTTTCGAAAAAATTAGAGCAAATTTCTTTGATGGGGAAGAGTACGATTACTTTTGTGATTGGCGGAACCCTTGGAATGACACAAGAACTACTAAAAACAGCCAACGAAACCATCTGTTTTTCTCAAATGACATTTCCACATCAACTTATTCGCGTTTTTTTGCTAGAACAGCTTTTTCGAGCATTTAAAATTAGTAAAAATGAGATTTATCATTGGTAGAAA
>CANBLA010000095.1 GCA_947369305.1 uncultured Clostridia bacterium | reverse complement strand
CAATGGTTTTTATGATATTTTCCATGTCATCTTTGAACAATTTCATGTCAAAAATTCTGGTTCTGACATATACTTCGATGAATTTGAAGAAACGATAATCGGATTTAAAATTAAAGTAATAATTATTGTCAAATTCTTTGATATAATATTGCCTGTTATCCATTAAAACTCTTGATGAAACTAGGATTGCCTTATATTCTTCATTACTGCCTATATTGATAAACTTATCCTTTGTAATTTTACCCGATTTGATTTCGAAAGAAACCGCAATTGTAAAAATTAGCATGGTTTGCAACACACGCAAGTTCGTGTTTGGATAAGCTTTGTTGACATTTTCAAACACTTTTTTAAAATCGTTTAAGGCATGTTTTAGAATTCTCAAGTTTCGGGTTCCTGATTTCATAAAAGTGTTGGTAATTAAGTTTGTATGCTGGCGCAAAAACGTAATTAAATCTTTGTCATTTTCGAAACGCATCAGCAAACCATTGATAATATAATTGAATTTTGGGGCATATTCGAACGTTTCACCAATTAATTTTTCTTTGATTCTTTCATAATCATTGGCTTTATCGAAAACGTATTCAATTTTGTCCGCGATTTTTTCGACCATTGGCTTGTCGGTTTGCAACAAATTCCCTTCTTTGTCCAAAAGATACGTTGCAATAAAAGTTTTCATTTCCAAATTGGAACTTTTTAGCTTAGTAGAAAGTTCTTTTTCATTACAAATAATGATGGTTTTGATATGGTCGTGTTCCACGAAATTGTTAATATAACCCAAAATATCGATAACATCGACATTGGCTCTTTCCAAATCGTCGAAACACAAAATCTTGTTGTTCGTGGCAAAAAATTCGCCATAATCGATCTTTTCTCCATTTTTTGTGACACCAAAAAAATTCGCCATGTCAAGTCCTGTTTTAGCGTATTCTGGAATGGTGGTTTGACCGTGAGAATCCATGTACTTTTTCAAATTTTTATCCATTAATTGGGTCGTTTCAATAAAGATTTTTTTGCTGATATCTTCCAAATTGGAAATTCCGTAAAGTGACATATAAATGGTAGAATATTTGCGTCCATTTAACTGCAACGATTCAATTTTATTACGCACTTTATTGTTCCAAAAATGCGTTTTTCCACTTCCCCATTCGCCATTTATCATAATGGCATAATCTGTATAGTCCGCTCTTACGTAGTCTAATATGCTTTCTATTAATTCTTCCATTGATTCTCCTTTGATTTTTTATCTATTTAGTAGTATTTTTTCCGTTTTTATTTGTTTTATTTGACTATTTCTTATTTTATAATATAAACAACATTTTTTCAAGATAAAAATAAAAAATAATTGATAAATAAACTACAATCGTTATATAATAAACAAAATTTATTTTCATTTTCTATAACTTTCTCATATTTCTCTATTATCTATTAATGAAACTTCTTTCAACTTTTCTAAAGCAAAAAATTAAACTCGATCATTCTATATAATTTGACATAATCTAATACATATGTTATATTAGATTATGTAACTATTAATTAACGTTTAATAAATAAAAGGAGGGCTTATTATGCCAGGTATTATGTATCACTTAGCTTTTGCCGAAGAGGTATTTCGGCACATCGAAAACAGTATAGACAAAGTAGAATTCTTTTCAGGCAATCTAATCCCTGATTTAGCTTTAGACAAAAAAGCATCTCATTACAGAACGTCTGCCTCAGTCAACGGATTTGAAGTTCCTAATATGAAATTGGTAAAAGAAGAACTTTATTCTCGGAAAAATTCCATCGCTTTAGGCATGTACTGTCATCTGTATCTCGATTATCATTTCATTGAGACTTACCTTATTCCAGAATTTATTTGGGATGCAGAAAAAATGATGGTAATCAATCCAAGAAACAGTAAAAGTTGGTCTGTTAAAGATTTTTTTGCTAAACCGTCAAAAGGTGGCATTCTTTACAATGGTTATACTGAAATTAACCATATGTTACTTGCTGATGGTCATATCAAAATGGAAACCATAGAATTATTACCAGATATTCTTCCCTCTACTGATTTTTCTGTATTTGATACGAGACGCGAGAAAACATGGAGAGAAGAGTTGAATGGTTACTTAAAACAGGTTTCGCCTTATACGGGAGAAACCTTGGACTATGACAGATTATGGCATTCTATCTCCTCAATCGCTGGCAAATTCGTTAGAGAAGAACTTTAATATGTAATACCAAAAAAGAGAGCTAATATGCATATTGCAAATCAGCTCTCTTTTTTACAAACTATTTAGTTTTTATTTTATATCGTCAACTTATATTAATAGATTGGCACTACAATTAATCAAAAAAATTCGGATACAACTCACATAATTGTTTGCGGATTTCAATACAAACTCGTTCCAATTCATATTCATATCCCATGTTGATTTTCCTACTTAAATATCCACTCCAATCTTGCAAAGACATTGATATTTTTATGCTCATAGCTTTAGTGCATAAATTAAATTCATTAGCTCTTTCTAATATATAGTCTTTTTGGCGAGTTAGATTAAATCTTGATTTCCATGTTTCTCTTAATTTTAAAAATTCCTCAATATACGGAATATCTGCTTCATCTTGTATTACATATAATGTATCTGTTGCAGACTTACTTTTTGATGTCGTTTGTCTGCTGATATTAGCTATACTGCTTACAAACTCCAGAACAGTTTCTTCTTTTATTCCTGCAACGATAAAGCCAATATGAATGTCATTTGCAATAGACTTTTCTCCTCTACATCTAAAAATGTTCTCTACATAATCAGTAGAAGTAATTTTAGAATTGAGAAATGTAAGTTTGGCATTTAATTCCATACCTTTCTGTTCAGTTGACAAATTAAAAACCTGTGCTATTTCATCAGTAATAAAGTCCTGCGTTTGGGAAGTCTTCATTACACCAAACCGAGTAACATAACGATGCTTTACTACTTCACCACCAGTTAAACGTATGAGTTCCTCTGAAGTCTCTAAGTAATCCATATATATCCTCCTCACATTACTGAATAAAGATACTTTGCATATTCTTCTAAAGAAATATCCTCTACCTTACTCGCAGAATAACTGATAAAACAGCTGTCAAAGTGAGGATAAACCTCTTTATAAATATCAAACTGAGTTTCAGTTAAGATCCTTTTAGAGAACAAGTACTTCAAATCCTCTTTGTAAAGATTGTTAAAAGCATTGTAGTCCTTACTTGCCAAACAGTTTAGGTAGGCAGAAATATCCAACTTATAGTCATAAGCAATTTTCGACTGGAAAGCATAAAATCTTTCTCTTGCTTTGTCAGCAGGACTTTCTGTATACGACTCAACCATATAGAATTCCCTGTAAATCCATTCGAAAATACAGTCTGCCATTTCCACCTCTGACATATCTTTTGTAAGATTCAATGTCTCAATAAGCTGAGCGGTAGTAGGTAAAATAACCTCATTACTTGTACAAATTACCTTAGGCAAATACTTCTTAATATCACTTTGCCATGCAAAAGTTGCCTGTGAAAGATTCAACTGGCAGTTTGCATTGTGTAAAGACCATTTAATGTCAGAAATATATACTGGTGAAAACCAGTCCACATACTTCATAAAACCTTCATCTTCTCTTATATCCGCGTCATAAAAAGAAAGAGAGCCAGTCGCAGCAAAGATGGCATTCCCCTTGATATTTGACTTAAAGTCCTTTTCGCGCATAGGATAAAATCCCTGATAAATCTTTTTCTTTTCGAAATCATAATCTATCCCTTGCTTTTTAAGTTCATCCATGCAATACATATCTGCCAAAACCAAGCAAATTCCCTCTCCAATTAATCGGTAGATAACATATACCTTCTTGTGCAGAGATGTGCAATCGGAAATCTGTAGGTCGGGGATCAGATTGTGAAGTACATCATGCGAAAAAAATGCTAACTCATGAATGAAATCGTCTCTTGGAACTGCTGGAAGTCCAGCGTTAGATAAAGGTTGCCAATAATTGAAACTCTTCTTATTGTTTGTATTACGCATAAATAGACCATTGTCTATTGCTTGCATAATAAGAGAGAAGAGCCTACAATTGGAATGTTTAATAGGAGCAAGATATTTGCAGTTATGCAAAACAAACTCCCTTAAATCTGTTGAAAAATCAATCAGATTCTCCGTGTTCCGCTTCAAATGGTTGGTTGTAATCATATGTATATCCTCCTTAAATTTAATTAATGTATAATAGATTATAGTGTAAATTATACCAAATTTCTATAAAAAAGTCAAATTTAAGTAAAATATGATTGAATATATTTACTTTTTCATTATCTTTTGATATACTATTGTATATTAAAAACATAAAGGAGGTATTTGTTATGGATACTATTTCAACTGAAAACTTGTCCGAAATTATTGCCGATGCAACAACTTATGCAATTCTTACGCATAAGCGGCCAGATGGAGATGCAATCAGATCGGAAGAGCGTCGTGTAGGGAAAGAGTGTCTTTTTGTGTGTTG